>JAFVMP010000105.1 GCA_017506845.1 Campylobacter sp. | reverse complement strand
TTGCCTGGAATTTATGCTGGAATAGATAAAGATACTAGACTTAGTAGAGCTAAAGAACTTTTATCTAAGCTTGGGCTAGAGTCTAAAATAGATACTATGCCAAACTATCTAAGCGGAGGTCAGCAGCAGCGTGTAAGTATTGCTAGAGCGTTGATGAATGGCGGGGAGATTTTGCTATGTGATGAGCCTACTGGAGCGCTTGATAGTGCTAGCGGTGTGATGGTAATGCAGATCTTAAAAGAGCTTCATAAAGATGGCCATACAATTATAATAGTAACACATGATAAAGATATAGCGAGTTGGGCAAATCGCATCATAGAGATTAAAGATGGCAATATAATTAAAGATGATATAAAAAATAATCAATGTTATGAAAAAAGCTCTAAAAATATAGCTATAGAATCAAATTTTAAAGCCTTAAAAGATCGCTTGATAGAGAGCTTTATGATGAGTGTTGGAGCGATTAAATCGCATAAGCTTAGATCATTTTTGACTATGCTTGGTATTATTATAGGTATTGCTTCTGTTATTTGTGTAGTTGCATTAGCCAAAGGTAGCGAACAAAAAATTCTAGCCAATATTAATAGCATGGGGACAAATACAATTACTTTGAATTTGGGTAAAAACTTTGGCGATAGAAATGCTAGAAAGTTAAAAGATTTTAGCATTGAAAGCTATAAGATGCTTGAGAGTCTTAGTTTTGTAGATTATGCTACGCCTAGGATTAATGCTACTGGATTACTCACATATGGCAATAAAAATATAGATGCAAGCCTAAGAAGTGGAAGTGAAAATTTGCTTAATGTCTCTGGGGTAACAATTACGCATGGTAGGGATTTTGAATTTGATGATTTAAGATTTTCAAGATCAAATATTATAATTGATGATTTAGCTCAAAAAGAGTTTTTTGATGGCGTTGATCCTATTGGTAAGACAATTATATTTAATAAGCAACCTTTTACTATTATAGGAGTTGGTTATAAAGACCCTGGATCATATGGCGCTGATAATATTACTGTATATCTGCCATATACTACAGCAGCAAATAAATTAACAGGCCAACAAAACATTCGATCAATAATTGTTAAAATCAATGATGAGGTAAATGCTCAAGTCGCTGAGAGCGGGATAATAGAGGCTATGAGTTCTATACGAGGGACAAAGGACTTTTTTACTGTAAATTCAGATACTATTATGCAAACCGTTCAAAGCACTGTAAATTCAATGAGTCTTTTAATCTCTGGAGTGGCTTTTATCTCACTGATGGTTGGCGGAATTGGAGTTATGAATATTATGCTTGTAAGTGTATTTGAAAGAACTAAAGAGATTGGTATTCGCATGGCAATTGGTGCTAAAAGTAGAGATATTTTACTTCAATTTTTAATAGAGGCGATATTGTTATGTGCTATTGGCGGGGTAATTGGAGTTGGATTAGCATATTTAGTTGGTACTATTATAAATGCTTTAGATACTGGATTTACGATGATATTTAGCACAGCTTCAATTGTTATAGCGATTGGCGTTTCTAGTCTTATTGGGATAATTTTTGGTTATATTCCAGCTAAAAATGCATCTAAATTAAATCCAATTGATGCACTACTAAGGGATTAAAATGAGATATATAATTGTTATTTTTATAGCTATTATGCTTGGCGGATGTGCTAGCAAAAAGCTAGATTATGAGATTAAAGATGTTGAGTTTTATACTCCACAATGGCATAAAGATTTTAACCAAACTACTTTAAATGAGCTTATCGATTTGGCTCTTAAAAATAATGAAGATATTGGTGTGGCAGTGTTAAATTTAGAAGTAGCTATGCTAAATGCAGGTATAGCAAGTGATGGCTATATCCCATCAATGAGTGGCGAAATAGGAGCAAATAGCAGTAGAGATATAGGCAAAAGTGATGAGTTTAGCAGTAAGTTTAATTCTAAATTTAGCCTTAGTTATGAACTTGATATATTTGGTAAGATATATGATAATTATAAATCAAAAGAGTGGATAATGCACTCTAGTAGATTAACATTGGATAATTTAAGATTGACTATTATTAGTCAAGTAGCAAATAGTTATTTTAATATCTTATATCTTAATGACTCTTTGCGTAGTTTAAGAGAAAATTTAGATAATGCAAAGATGCTTGATGATATAGTTAAGGTCAAATTTGAAAATGGCAAAGAGGAGCTTTTAGCTATTAAGCAAAGTTCTCAAAATATATTAAAAATTCAAAATCAAATTCACTCTACGCAAAGATTGCTAGAATCTAACTATGAGAGTCTAAAAAATCTTACTAGAAGCGATAAAAGATTTGATGAGCTTAGCTTAGATGGTGTTGAATTTATAGGAATTAGCCAGTTTGATGTTGGTGAGCTTTCAAATCGTCCAGATATTAACGAAGCAGTAGCAAAGCTAAATTCGAGCTTTTATGAGTATCGTCTAAGTCAAAAAGAGCTTTTGCCTAGTCTTAGTCTTGGTGCAAATTTAAGCGATAGCGATAAAGAGTTTAAAAATAGTTTTGATTTTAATCAGCTTGGTGGAGTTGTGAGTTTTAGTTTGCCATTTTTGGACTATTTTAAGCTTAAAAAACATATTAAAATTAGTGAGCTTGAGTTTAATAAACTTAAATTTAGCTATGAAAAAACGCTAAAAAATGCCATAAATGAGTCTTTAAAATATCTTTTGTTTTATCAAACCGACAAAGCAGTATATGAGAATTTAGCCATAATGGCAAACGATCAAGCTAAGATTGTTGCAATTTATAAGAGTAAATATAATGAAGGAAGTGCTGAGTTAAAAGATCTATTAGAGGCACAAAATAATCTAATCTCAGCTCAAATTTCACTCCTTAATCAAAAATTTGAGCTATTAAATGATGAGCTAAGCTACTATAAAGCCATTGCAAAGTAGATGAATTTATTTTCTAACTTTAGACAATTTGGAGTATTTATTGCTATTTGTATTGCGATTTTTACTCTAAATTTGTATCTAGAGTTTAGAAGTTATGAAGCTTTTAAAACTAAGCCATATAGTTTTATTAATGCTGATCTTTTATTTAGCGATAAAAGACAAGGAAAAAACTCTAAGTATTATGTTTTGCAGTTTAAAAGTGATAACTTTATATTTTATACTCGCTCTAAGAGTTTGCCAAAGTGCAGTAGCTGCGAAGTAGGGGTAATAACTAAAAATCTTAAATTTAAAGATTATATTACTGGTAGATTTTTCTTGCCTAGTTTTAAGATTAGTAAGCTTGATATAAACAATAGCCTTGCTAATATTCTTAAAAATGCAATCATATCTCAACACCAAAATCCTAAAATGCAAGAATTATATAGCGCCTTATATTTAGCAACTCCAATGAGTAAAGAGTTGCGTCAAAATGTTACTCACTGGGGAATTGCGCATATTATTGCAATTAGTGGATTTCATCTTAGTGTAATATTTATTTTTGTATTTTTTGTAGCTAGATTTACTATTGCACCACTACAAGACCGATATTTTCCATACTTAAATTTAAGATTTTATATTAGTTTGATTTTGTTTATTTTAATGGGATTTTATCTATATATTTTAGATTTTACTCCTAGTTTCTTGCGTTCATATATTATGGGAGTGGTGGGGTTTTTATTGCTTAGTCGTGGGCTTAAGGTTTTTAGCTTTGGAAATTTGATTTTAGCAATATTGATTGGATTGGCTTTTAGTCCGCAATTACTATTTTCCATCGGATTTTATTTTTCATGTCTTGGGGTCTATTTTATATTTTTATATATTTACCATTTTGGTAATAGAAGCGACCTTAGTAGTTTAAAGAGAATTTTGATGCATACTTTAATTCTTGAGATTTTTGTATTTTTAGCGATGAATATTCCTGTTTATTACTTTTTTCCTATAGCTAGCTGGTATCAAATTAGCGTAATTCCATTATCTTATGTTTTTATAATATTTTATCCAGTTAGTCTATTTTTGCATCTTTTTGGAATAGGCGGGCTTTTTGATGATTTTATGATTAGATTTATTGAATTTGCACCAGCTCAAGGCAAGGCTAATCTGGAGCTATGGCAGTTTATAGGGTATAATATTATTGCATTATTAGCAATATATAAAAAATGGATAATGCTTTTATTGGCGTTACTTGGATTATTTGTTTATATTTTTGCCTTGATTTAAATTTATATCACTAAAGATAAAGTTATTTATTCCATTATTATATTTATATATTAGTTTTAATTTATGTGCTATTAAGATATTATGTACTATATATAGACCTAGACCAAAGCTTTTTTTGGCATTTGTTCCTTGTGTAAATGGTTCTATATAGTGCTTTATATCATTTTCTAATGGCTGGCCTTTTGATGAAAATATTATCTCATTGTTTGTGATTGTGATTTTAACAAATTTATCATCTGAATATTTTAGAGCATTATCAATTATATTTTTACATGCAATTGCTAAAAGTTTAAAATCTGCTTTTATGGTAACATCATCTATAGCCTCAATTCCAACGCTAGACTCTTCAGCCATAGCAATATCTATAGCCTCATCTATTACATCTCTTACTTTACAAGGTTTTAATTCGCCAACAAGTCTAGATGTTGCACGTTCTACAGCGGCAAATTCATTTATTAAGCTCTCTAATCTTTCAAATACATCTATCAAACGCTCTTGGTTTTTATTTTTTTCTATCATTTCAACAGTAATTCTACCTTTAGTAAT
>JAFVMP010000104.1 GCA_017506845.1 Campylobacter sp. | reverse complement strand
TGCAGTCTCTACTGAGTCTTGAATCACTCCAATAATAAATCCTATAGCTACAACTTGCATAGCTATATCATTGCTAATTCCAAATAATGAACATGCCAATGGAATAAGCATAAGCGACCCACCAGCTACACCGCTAGCACCACATGCTCCAATTGCTGCTATAACGCTAAGTAATAATGCATTCCAAAATCCAACTTCAATCCCTAAAGTATAAACTGCACTAAGAGAAAGCACAGCTATGGTAACAGCTGCGCCAGCCATATTTATCGTAGCTCCAAGAGGTATAGTAATGGAGTATAAATCTTCATTTAGTTCTAATTTTTTACATAAATTCATATTTACAGGGATATTTGCAGCACTACTTCTAGTAAAAAATGCCGTAATAGCACTCTCTTTTATACATGTCATTATAAGTGGATATGGATTTTTTCTAGTAACTACAAAAGCGATAATAGCATTTATCACAAAAGCCACAAATAGCATAGTCCCTACAAGAACAAATAAAAGCTTTGCATATCCACCAAGTGCGGCAAATCCAGTCTGAGCTACGCTAATGCTTACAAGACCAAAAATACCAAATGGCGCTAGACGAATTACAAATTTAACTATTCTTGTAATTGCTTCACTAATATCTTTAAATACTCTTTTTGTCTCATTGCTACAATGTCTAAGAGCCAAACCAGTTGCAATAGCCCAAGCTAAAATCCCAATATAATTACCAGTTGCAATAGCATTTAGTGGATTATCTACAATCTTATATACTAAATCTTTTAATACCACTGCTATATTACTAGGTGCTGCGCTCATAGCTACAGATGTATTTTGTAATACTAAAGCAGTAGGAAAGATAAAGCTAACACAAACAGCAGCCAAAGAGGCTAAAAATGTGCCAATTAGATATAATATTATCACATTTTTCATCCCATTAGCACGGCCAAATTCTTTAAGCACTATAGAGGCACTTACTAACACAAATACTAAAACAGGTGCTACTGCCTTTAAAGCTCCTACAAAAAGAGAGCCTAAGATCGCTGCTAAATCAGTTAAATTTACAGCAAATGAATTACCACTATGAGCTATAAATCCTAAAATCCCACCAAGAACAATACCGACTAAAATTTGAATTATCAAATTCCCATCTTTATATCGCTGAGCAATATGTCTAATCATTAAAATCCTTATTGAATTAATAAAAACTAATATTATATTTGAAATTTAATTAAATTTGGCTTTACATGATTTTGAAAAGTATATTAAATTCACTATATAAATTTAAATTTATATTTTTTAAATATAACAACTATAAACTATCCTAGTGATATTAGCTTATTATTAGTTTTAAATTGGTTTAAAAATATATTTAAATAACTATTACTATTAAATTTAGAGTATATAATTAAGATATAATTTATAAAATTATGTTAGAATTGCGCCCAAAAATCAAATATAATAAGGAAAAATATGTATCTATTTACAAGTGAAGTTGTAAGCCCAGGACATCCAGATAAGTGCGCTGATATCATAGCTGATAGCATTGTTGATGCGATACTTTCACAAGATTCAAAAGCAAGAGTAGCTAGTGAGGTTTTTGTCGCTGGAAAGCATATTGTAATTGGCGGCGAAGTCAACTCAAGTGTAAATTTAAGCCACCAAGAGTATAGAACCATAGTAAAATCAGCCTTAGCCAAGATAGGCTATAATGGTAATCCACACTTTAGCAAAGCTCAATGTCTCCATCCAGATGATATTGAAGTAGATGTATTTTTAAACCAGCAAAGCCCAGATATCAATCAAGGCGTAGATCAAAGCAGTGGTGAAATTGGCGCTGGAGATCAAGGGATTATGTTTGGTTTTGCATCAAATGAGACAAGCAATCTTATGCCAGCAGCTATTACATATGCTAGAATGATTTGTGATAGAGTTTATGATTACGCTCTTAAAAATCCTGATAAATTAGGCGTAGATATCAAAACTCAAGTTACAGTTGATTATGGTAGCAAGGCTAATTTTGAAGATTGTCAGCCAGAAAAAATTCACACAATAGTAGTCTCAGCCCCAAGTGTAGAGAGTTTGAAAATAGAAGAGGTTAGAGCGCTTATTAAAGAGCTTATAGATGATTCAGGATTGCCACAAAATCTATATGATAAAGATAAAACCATAATCTATATAAATCCAACAGGTAGATATGTAAATCATAGCTCACTTCATGATAGCGGTCTAACAGGTAGAAAATTAATAGTAGATAGCTTTGGTGGATACTCACCAATAGGTGGTGGCGCACAAAGTAGCAAAGATTATACAAAAGTAGATAGAAGTGGTCTATATGCAGCTAGATGGATAGCTAAAAATATTGTTGCAGCAGGCTTAGCTAAAAAGTGTATAGTCCAATTAAGCTATGCTATAGGCGTAGCAAAGCCAGTTAGCGTAAGTGTGGATTGTATGGGAACAAATATAAATAGCAATGATGATAAATTATCTGAGTTTGTACATGATAAATTTGCTCTAACTCCAAAATGGATAACAGATAAATTTGGCCTAGATAAGCCTAGCAAAGATACATTTTTATACGCTGATGTAGCAGCTAAAGGGCAGGTTGGCGACCCTAGCTATCCATGGGAACAGCTAGATGCTATAGAGATATTTAAGCAAATTTAATTTATGAAAAAGCTCTTATATATTTTTTTATTCTTTGGGATTTTGTGTTTTGGTAGTGTGCTAGATCCCAAAGATGCTTTTAAGCTTAATATTAGCGGAGATAATCAAAGTGGTATAATAGCTAAATTTGATATTGCAGATGGTGTATATTTATATCAAGATAAAATCAAGATAATGCTAGATAATAACGATATCACAAAACTTTTAAATATTCCTAAGGCGATAAAATATGAGGGCTATGATATTTATAGGAATTTAGAGATTTTTATCCCAGCAGGAATTGTATTGGGTAAAAATAGCTTTAATCTTGATATCTATTACCAAGGTTGCAGCGATAGTGGCTTTTGTTATCAGCCATTAAAGGATGGCTTTGGAGTTGAATTTGACTCAAGTGGTAGCGTTATATCTAGTAGATATATAGCAGACTCTACAAACAAAACAAATTTAGCTACTAGAAATGATGAAGAATTAGTTAGCTTATCTAAAGATATAGCATCAGGCCAAAATTTATCTAATCAAAAAACTCAAAATGAGCAGTCACAAATAGCTATAAATTTAGCAAACAACTCCATCTTTTGGGCAATATCAACATTTTTTATATACGGCGTTTTGCTATCTCTTACCCCATGTATTTTTCCAATGATTCCAATTCTCTCAGGCTTGATTGTCGCTAAAGGGGCTAAAAGTGCCAAAAGCGGCTTTATAATCAGCCTTATATATGTATTAGCTATGAGTGTTACATATGCTATAGCTGGAGTATTAGCAAGCTCTTTGGGTGCTAGTGTCCAAGGAATGCTTCAAACTCCAGTAGTACTGATTGGTTTTAGTATTGTTTTTATTATATTAGCACTTTCAATGTTTGGACTTTTTGAAATAGAGATACCAAAATCATTACAAGCTTACCTAAATACTAAAAGTTCTAAATTTAGCGGAATGGGTGGCGTTATTTTTATGGGCGTAGCATCAGCTTTAATAGTAGGACCATGCGTGGCAGCACCGCTAGCTGGAGCGTTACTTTATATCGCAAATAGCGGGGATATTGTTATTGGCGGATTATCTTTATTTGTAATGAGTTTAGGTATGGGGCTTCCACTTTTAGCTATTGGGCTTGGTGGAGGTAAGGTTTTACCAAAGCCAGGTGAATGGATGGTAAAAATTAAGATTATATTTGGCTTTATTATGCTTGCGATGGCACTTTGGATTATTTCACCTGTAATTGGCGATGAAATTTCGTTGCTAGGGCAGGGCGTTTTAGGTGTTATTTTAGCTGTGATTTTGGGTGCGTTTGAAAATACCGATACTAAGAGAGTCTTGCTTTAAGATATTTACTGCTACGGCTTTTATATCTTTTATTAAAATGAAATTTAAATTTGCTTTTTTTTGCATTATTTTAGCACCGCTTTTATGTGGAGCAATAAAGCGGCATATCTGTTCAAAATCGCTATCAATATTTAGTTTATACGCTCTCATC
>JAFVMP010000103.1 GCA_017506845.1 Campylobacter sp. | reverse complement strand
ATAGATGGTAATAAGTATGATTATGTGCTAAATTTAAGCGCACTCAAACACGTACGAAGTGAAAAAGATCCATATACATTAATGCGACTAATTCAAACAAATATATTCAATAGTGATGAATTAATGAAACGCTCAAAAAGATATTTCACTGTTAGTAGTGATAAAGCGGCTAATCCTGCTAATATGATGGGGGCTAGTAAACGAATTATGGAGATGTTTGCATTTTACAGATCAAATTTAACACCAGTAAGTATGGCTAGATTTGCAAATGTCGCCTTTAGCGATGGAAGCTTATTACACGGATTTGAACAACGAATCAAAAAGCTCCAGCCAATTGTAGCACCAAATGATGTTCGTAGATATTTTATAACGCCTAAGGAATCTGGCGAATTATGTTTATTAAGTGCGATATTTGGAGAAAATAGAGAGATTTTCTTTCCAAAGTTAGATGAGAAGCTAAATTTGATAAAATTCAGCGATATAGCGGTGCGTTATTTGCACTCTAAAGGCTATGAGCCATATATATGCAAAAATGAAGATGAGGCTAGAGCAAAGGCTGCTCAACTAGCGCAAAATGGACGCTGGGCGTGCCTATTTGGTAGTAGCGATACAACCGGCGAGAAAGATTATGAGGAGTTTTACACAGGTAATGAGCAGTTAGATATGGAGCGGTTTGCTAGTATTGGCGTGATAGAGAATGAGCCGGTGATAAATGGGACAAGTCTAAATAAATTTGAGACAAATATAAAATCAATGATGAGAGATGGAAAATTTGATAAAGATGCGATAATGGCGGAATTTATGCAAGTTTTACCCGAGTTTAATCACATAGAAAAAGGAAGATATTTAGATGCAAAAATGTAAATATAGCAAACCGCTATGCGAAGAGATAGTAAGATTTATCAAAAATGAATACAATAGTAAAAAAATTCCTCTACACTCTCCAAGGCTTCTAGGTAGAGAGATGGAGTATCTATGGCAGTGCATTGATACTGGATATGTATCGAGCATAGGTGAATTTGTCAATGATGTAGAAAATGATATATCTAAAATCACCGGCGCTAAATACGCAGTAGCTATGTCTAGCGGTACAGCAGCGCTTCATATGGCTTTGATATGTGCTGGAGTTAAGGCTGGTGATGATGTGATTACTCAGCCTTTAAGCTTTGTAGCTACAGCAAATGCGATTAGCTATATTGGAGCTAGTCCGATTTTTGTTGATGTAGATATGGAGACAATGGGTATGAGCCCACAAAGCTTAAGAGAGTTTTTGCTAAGCAACTGTATAATCAAAGGTGGTAAATGCTATCACGGTGATAGACGCGTGAGCGCATGTATCCCAATGCATACATTTGGAATGGTCTGTGAGATTGATGAGATAGCACAAATTTGCCAAGAGTGGGGTATAACGCTAATAGAAGATGCTGCTGAGAGCTTAGGTAGTACATATAAAGGTACTCATAGTGGTAGATTCGGGCTTGCTGGTATATTTTCATTTAATGGTAACAAAATTGCTACAAGTGGAGGTGGCGGTATGCTAATAACTGATGATGAAAACATAGCAAAAATGGCAAAACATCTAAGCACAACGGCCAAAATCGCTCATCAATATGAATACGATCATGATCAAATCGGATATAATTATAGAATGCCAAATTTAAACGCTGCTTTATTAAAAGCTCAGTTAGAAAATTTAGATCTATGTCTAATGGCTAAGCGCAGACTAGCTAATCGATATGCGAGATTTTTTGAAATTTTAGGTGTAAAGTTCATAACTGAACCTAGAGAGTGTATAAGTAATTATTGGTTAATGGGCATTGTGATGGAGGATAGAGCTAGTCGTGATGAGCTGCTAGAGTTTGCCAATGAAAATGATGTAATGATGCGTCCAGCGTGGAAGCTGCTAAGTGAGTTAAGGATGTATCAACACTGCACTAAAGATTCTAATAAAAATGCTAAATACCTAGCTGATAGGATTGTAAATATCCCTAGTAGTGTGATTAGTTAAATTTATATAAAATATTACTACGCCTTGTATTTAAAGGCGTAGTACTAAAACTAACTTATTGTAGTAGTCTTAATATATTTTGTTGTACTGAGTTGGCTTGACTCATAGCGTAGCTACCACTTTGAGCTAAGATATTGAATTTAGAGAAGTTTGCGCTCTCACTAGCAAAGTCCACATCACGAATTTGAGATTCAGCTGATTTTACATTTACTTGAGTAACTGTGATGTTATTTAGCGTAGCTATTAATTGGTTTTGTACTGAACCTAGGTCAGCCCTTAATCTGTCTAAACTTTTTCTAGCTGATTCAGCTACATCTATCATAGCTTGAGCGCCACCATAAGTATTTACGCCACCGACTTGAGCCGGTTGGCTATATACATTTGAAAATCCACCATTAAAGAAGCCCATAGCCTTAGCAGTTTCAAAATTAATTGTACCTGAGTTCATATATTTAAGATTTACGCTAGCTTGATTAAATACAGTTGAAGCCGCACTTGCTAAGGTAATCGCATTACCACCGGTAGTAAATCCTGAAAATGTAGATAGATTAGCTATACCAACTTTAATATCTCTAGCATCTTGGCGGATAAATGTAAGTTGACCCAATAGCAAGGCTCCACCATTTGTACTACCATTTGATGCGCCTACTAAATCTCCGCCCATAACAGTGTAGCTATTTGAGAAAGTACCAATTTTAATAGCTCTACCATCTTTAGTTGCAAGTACAAGGCGACCATTTTCAAGGCTTGCTTCTACTCCAGTTTCATCTTTTTTAGCGTTGATTGCACCAATTAGAGCATTGTCGGCATCATTAATTTGAGTTTTAATATTTCCTATTGTTACGCCATTAATAGTTAAATTTTGAATTGTACCAGCCTTAACTGCGTCACTAAAAATTTGAATATTATTTGCCTCTGCTCTTACACCGGTTTTATCTGATACGCCATTCATCATTTCAGCTATTGCTTTATAGCCATCTGTTTGTAGAACTGTTCCAGATAATGTTTGAAATGTATAACCACCTGGATAGCCGTCTACTCCACTTAGTTTTACTGTAAATTCAGTAGCCGATACATCAGAATAATTAGAAATTATCGTATTATTCATAGTCTCAAACCTAGTATGCCCAATAGTATTTGAGTTTGTAGCACCTATGCTTACTTTAGCAGTTTCATTACTATAAGCACCAATTTGGAAGTTTTTGTTTGAGAAGTTACCATTTAGTAGT
>JAFVMP010000102.1 GCA_017506845.1 Campylobacter sp. | reverse complement strand
GCCAAACTGTATGAATATCTTAAGAGAGGCTGGATTTTTAGAAGCAGTTGAAGCATATGGATTTCAGTATAAAAATGGGGCTGCATTTAGCTGGAGAGATGAGTATAGATATTTTGATTTTTGTGATAAATCTAGTAGTGGTGATGGGGCAACTTTTCAAGTTCAAAGGGCAGTTTTTGATAAAATTTTAATAGATGAAGCAATAAAGCAAGGCGTTGAAGTATTCTTTGAAACTGCTG
This sequence comes from Campylobacter sp., assembly GCA_017506845.1. Taxonomy (GTDB): domain Bacteria; phylum Campylobacterota; class Campylobacteria; order Campylobacterales; family Campylobacteraceae; genus Campylobacter. The sequence continues at coordinate 10,067 of JAFVMP010000102.1, read as the reverse complement.
TAGAAGATATAAATTTCTTGGATCAATACACAGAAGCAACACTATCAGATGGCCAAAAAATTCAAGCAAAATATATAATAGACGCTAGCGGATATGGTAGAGTTTTGCCTCGCAAGCTAAACCTAGAAGTACCATCAACACTATCTCCTAAAAAAGCTTATTTTACACACATTAAAGATAATATTGATGAAATTCTATACGATAGAAAAAAGATTTTAATTACAACCCATCCTGAATTTAGAGATGTATGGTTTTGGTTAATTCCTTTTTCTAATGGTCGTTGCAGCATTGGAGTAGTAGGCGAAGAATCTAGATTAAATATAAACTCAAGTGACGAAGACACCCTAAAACACCATGTCTATCTAGCTCCGATGTTAAAAAGACTTTTAGATAAAGCAGTTTGGGATATGCCTATTAGGACAATTAGTTCATATTCTAAAGATGTTAAACAACTATATGGACACAGATATGTGCTTTTAGGCAATGCAAGCGAATTTTTAGACCCAGTATTTAGCTCAGGAGTTACAATTGCTATGGTTTCAGCTAAGCTTGCAAGCCAAGTTGTAACAAAGATATTAAATGGTGATCATGTCGATATGCAAAAAGAGTATGTAGAGCCATTAATGTTTGGTATTAATACATTTAGGACATATGTTGAGGGTTGGTATAATACTAAATTCCAAGATGTAATCTACGCAAAAGATGAAAATCATAAAGTAAAAAGGCAAATTTGCTCTATTTTAGCAGGATATGCGTGGGATCATACTAATCCATATGCAACCAGATCCAATGAAGCATTAGAAGTATTGGCTCAAATTTGCAAAAGATAATTTTAATTATACTAGCCTCTATATTTTTAGGCTGCGCTAAATATCAAGCTCCAAATCTAAATATAACTCAAAAGCGCTTTAGTGTAGATATTGATGGGGCTATTTATTTGCTATATATTTCTAAAAATGATGGGTATTATTTTGCCCTTTTTGACCCTTTTGGTGCACCACAATCTAGTAAAGTGCTAAAAAATGGAACCTTTAAATCTACTAAATTTCTACCTAAAAATAGCTTTTATGATCAGCTATTTATTGAAAGTTTAGATATTTTACAAAAAAATTTAAAGGTCAAAGAATTTATTTTAGATAATAAAAAAATTAGGATGGTAGAAATTTGAGTATATATATTAACGCATATGATGGAATTTGTAGCCTTGGTAACAATAAAAATGAGATAATGCAAAATATTTTTAAGTGCAAACCATCGGTTACTAAAAACCAAATTCAATCAAAAGATTTTATGGTTGGTAAAATAGAAAATTTGCAAGATTTTAGTAAAGATGTAAAAGAGATATATAAAACACGAACCAATTTAATTCTTCACCATCTGCTACTTAATATGCAAGAGCCTTTAAATGAGCTTTTTGCCAAATATAGCAAAGAAAGAATTGCTGTAATTATAGGAACTACAACTGCTGGGGTAGAAGAAAACTATAAATCAATGCAAAAGATAGAACCTAAACTATTTTTTATGCGCAACTCACTAGGTAATCCAAGCGAGTTTATTAAAGATTTTTTAGGATTAAACTCATTAGCCTTTGGCCTCTCATGTGCTTGTACATCCGGAGCAAAGGTCTTTATAGAGGCTGCTAGATTGCTTGAGTCAAATTTATGCGATGCAGTGATATGTGGTGGCGTAGATAGCTTAAATACTCTTACAATATACGGCTTTGATAGCCTAGAAATTTTAAGTCAAAATAATGCATTGCCATTTTCAAATAATAGAGATGGAATCAATATCTCTGAAGGTGCAGCGCTTTTTATACTTAGTAAAGATATAGCAGATATAAAGCTTAAAGGTTTTGCTGCTAATAATGATGCATTTCATATAACAAAACCAAATGAGAATTTTTCAGCTCAAAAAGATGCTATATTAAATGCATTAAAAATGTCAAATTTAAAACCAACAGATATTGATTATATAAACCTTCATGGCACAGGTACATATGCTAATGATAAGATGGAGGCAAATTTAATCAATGATATATTTCCTAATACTTTATGTAGCAGCACAAAGGGACTAATGGGGCATACGCTTGGTGCTGCTGGGGCATTAGAAGCTTTAATCTGTGCTAATATTATAAATCAAAACCTACAAAACAATCAAAGCCAGCTACCACCGCACCATTACGATGGAATATATGATAAAGAGTTGCCCAAAATTAATCTAACTAAGCTAAATACAAATTCAAAAATCAAAAACTGCCTATCAATCTCATTTGCCTTTGGCGGGGATAATAGTGCTATTATTTTAGGAGTATAAATGCATATTCAAGAGCTAATTCCTCATAGCGGAGCAATGGTATTAGTAGATGATATCGTAGAGAAAAAAGATGATTTTATCAGCGTTAAAACGCTTATTAAGTACGATAATCCATTTTTACAAGATGGCAAATTTCCTACATTTAACACTCTAGAGATTATGGCACAAAGCTTGGTTGTATATCGTGGCTTAAATGACAAAGACTCAAATGCTAGGCTTGGATTTTTGCTTGGGGCTAGGAGATTTGAGATTATAAAGCCAAATTTAAACATAGGTGATGAGCTAATTACCAAAACTCATATTTCAGAGGATTTTGATGGGATGGGGGTCTATGAAAGTAGCGTATATGTAGATGACAAATTAGTAGCTAGTGCGAGCATTAGTGTATTTAATCCATCTCAAGAACAACTAGATCAAATTTTAAAGGCAAGCAATGAGTAAAACAGTATTAATAACAGGCTCAAGTCGTGGTATAGGCCTTGGCGTAGCAAGAAGATTAAAACAAAATGGATATGAGATTATTTTACATGGCAAAAGTCAAAGCGATGCACTAAAAAAGGCTCAAGATGAACTTAATGCACAGGCTTTAATATTTGATGTAGCAAATACAGATGAGTGCAAAGCAGTACTTGAGGATTATACTAATACCAATCCAGCCCTATGGGGTATAGTTTTAAATGCTGGTATCACTTGCGATAATACTTTTGTAGCTCTTGAAGATGATGAATGGAAGAGAGTGATTGATGTAAATTTAAATAGCTTTTATAATGTTTTAAAGCCACTTTTAATGCCAATTATAAGACAAAAAGCTGGTAGAATCATAGTAATGAGTTCAGTCTCAGGTATAATTGGCAATAGAGGCCAAAGCAATTATAGTGCTTCAAAAGCTGGATTAATAGGCGCTTCAAAAGCCCTAGCTGTTGAATTAGCAAGCCGTAATATTACAGTTAATGTAGTAGCCCCAGGGCTTATTGATACTGAACTTACAAATGATAAAAATCTCCCTCTTGAAGAGATTTTAAAAGCTATACCAGCTAGACGCAGTGGAAGCATAGATGAAGTTAGCGGGCTAGTAAATTTTTTATTAAGCAATGAGGCTAGTTATATTACAAGACAAGTTATTGGAGTTAATGGAGGTTTGTGTTGAGAGTATTTATAACAGGATATGGGATTGTAAGTGCCTTTGGTAAAAGCTGGGCTGAGTTTAGGTCTGCTTTATTAAAAAAACAAAATGCGGTTAAATATATGAAAGATTGGGAGCAATATAAAGAGCTAACTACATATCTTGGTGCGCCAATTTTAGACTATCATTATCCAAAAGATTGGAGCAGAAAGCAGCTAAGAAGCTTAGGTAGAGTCTCGCAATATAGTGTTGAAGCAGCTGGGCTGGCTTTGCAAATGGCTGGACTTTATAAAGATGAGAGAATTCAAGATGGCAGAATGGGTGTAGCTAGTGGCTCAAGCACTGGTAGCACAGATGCTGTTATGCAGCTTGCAAAGCTTTTATTTATGGGAGAGAGTGATTGTAATGCAAACTCATATATAAAATCAATGCCACACACAACAGCGGCAAATATAGCTATATTTTATGGCTTAAAAGGTAGAATGATTCCCACATCATCAGCCTGCACTTCAGCTTCACACGCTATAGGCTATTCATATGAGGCTATTAAATATGGCCAAATTCCAATGATGCTAGCAGGTGGCGCTGAGGAGCTTTGCCCTAGCGAGTGTTATGTTTTTAACTCATTATATGCTACAAGTCAAAAAAACTCTACACCAAATTTAACCCCAAGCCCATTTGATGCTAATCGTGATGGATTGGTTATTGGTGAAGGTGCGTGTATGCTTGTTTTAGAATCTGAAGAGAGTATGCTATCAAGAGGTACAACACCAATTGCTGAGATTGTAGGATTTGGCTCTACTTGTGATGGCGTACATATTACCAAACCAGAAGCCAAAACTATGCAAAGCGCTATGGAGTTAGCCTTAAAAGATGCTCAAATTTTACCTAGTGATATTGGCTATTTAAACGCACATGCTACAGCTACAAAATGGGGAGATATAGTAGAATCCTATGCTACTAATAAAGTATTTGGAGATAAAATCGCCATTAGCTCACTTAAAAGCTATATAGGCCACACATTAGGTGCGTGTGGAGCTATAGAGAGTATAGCTAGTATCGAGATGATGAACGAAGGTCTTTTTGCTCCTACTATAAATCTAAAAGAGATTGATAAAGAGTGTGCTAAATTAGATTATTTACAAGATTTTAGAGAGATTAAAACTAATTATGTGATGAATAATAACTTTGCCTTTGGCGGAGTAAATACATCATTAATCTTTAAAAAAGTTTAAAATATAGCTAGAAACATAAGTAAAAAATTAGGTAAATTTAGCTAAAATTGAAACCTTTTTAATTTATTTCAAGGGGTTATTTATGAAAAAAATATTAGTTTCTATTAGTTGCATTAGCGCTCTTAGTCTAAGTGCAGTTGCTGCAGATGATATAATATATCTACCAATTAAGCCTGCTATTGAAGAGGCTATAAAACAAGGCTATATCGATAATAGTGTTAAGTTTAAATTTGGTAGCAATAGCGGTAAAAATGATAAAATTTTTATGAAACAACTAACTACAAATAAAAAAGCAAATAAAGTAGGCAAATCTGCTGAAGAATCTTGCACTAGAGCATTTCACTCAGCAATTATTCAATTTTTTCAGCGTGCCAAACAAGAAGGCGGTACTAAAGTTGTAAATCTTACTGGATGGTTTAAAAAGATTCCATATGATTCAAAAACTAATTTTCAATGCGGTGTCGGCACTTTAATGACTGGTGTAACTCTAAAAGGAGATATTGCCAAATAATGCAAATTGGGATTTTAAAAGCAGACGCTATAATATCTTCAAATTTTATACTACCTGATGAGTTTAAAAGCTTAAATATATATCAAAAAGATTTTAAGCTTGATTTTTCAGCCTTAGAACAAAGAAGAATGGGTTATGCTTTAAAATCCGCATTAAGCATAGTAAATTCATTTGATCTTAGCCCACAAGAGCTAAAAACAATACCGATAATATTTAGCTCTTTTAGTGGCGAAAGCAAGCAGTGCGTAAATCTGCTTAAAACATTAAAAGATGATTTTGTCTCCCCTACTGCATTTTCACTATCTGTGCTAAATGCAACCCCAGCCCAAATGGCAATTTTTTATCAAAATCAAAATGAGATATCAAGCATAAGTGCTAAAAGTAGTCTTGAATATGGTATTATTGATGCTTTTATAAAGCCCAATCAAAAGGTAATTTTAATCAATTACGAAGAGTTTTCTAGTGATTTAGTTGATTTTTCATATTATGCCTTAGGCTTGCTTTTGGATAAAAGTGCTGGACGAATTTGCTCACTTGAGTTTAATCAAAATCAACCAAAAGATTATCAAATTTACACAAGTGCATTTAGCCTATTAAAAGCGTTAAATAATAATTTATGCTCTAATTGGAATATAGATTCTACTCTTAGATGGAGCTGGGGTTTAAATGATAGTAATTAGAATTTTACTTGTTGGATTTTTATTTTCTTGGTTTGGATTTATCTGTTTGATTGGAAATATTCTTTTTTTACCATTAATTGCCATTAGGCTAAATAGGATTAAATTCTTTGAAAATATTGCTAGAGATTTAGTCTATTTAGCATGGAAATTTTTTATATTTTGTACAAAAATTTTAGGCTATTTAGATTATGAATTTAAAGATTTTAGTCGCCTTGGAAAACCTAGCCAAATAATTATAGCCAACCATCCATCTCTTTTAGATGTTGTCTTTATCCTTTCTAAGGTGCGTCGTATAAACTGCGTAGTAAAAAGCGACCTAGCTAAAAATATATTTCTAAGTCCTGCTATTAAAGCTGCTAATTATATCGTAAATAGCGAAGATGAAGAGCTTTTAAACAAAAGCTTAAGCGTACTAAAATCAGGCGATAGTTTGCTTATATTTCCTGAAGGTACACGCACAAAAGATAGTATAAGTTTTCATAAAGCACCATTTTATATGGCAATTCATGGAGCAAAAATTTTAACACCAATATTTATTGATATGAATCCACGTTCACTCCAAAAAGGAGTTAAATGGTATAAAACACCAAAAAGTAAGATAAAATATAAAATCAAAATATCAGATGATTTGATACTTGATAAATTCTTAATCGATAAACCAAATACAATTCGTGTCAAAACACTACATAAACAAATGAATGAAATTTATCAAAAGGAGATTAAATGTTAGTTGATGAAATCAAACAATTAATTATAACATCGCTAAATTTGCCAGATTTAAAACTTAGCGATATAGATGAAAATGCGCCACTTTTTAATGATGGCTTAGGTCTTGATAGCGTCGATGCTTTAGAACTTAGCTTAGCTATTAAAAAACAATACAATATAGAACTAAACGCTAAAACAATGGATTTAAAATCTATATTTTATAGTGTAAAAAGCTTAAGCGAATTTATTGCACAACAAAAGGAAAACCAATGAATAAAATGAGCAAAGAAGAGATATTTGATATGCTTAGTAATGCTTTAGTTGAATTATTTGAAATTCCTAAAGAAAAAATCAAACTTGAAGCAAAACTATATGAAGATCTAGAGATTGATAGCATTGATGCGATTGATATGATTGATCATATCAAGAAAAAAACAGGCTATAGAATGGAGGCTGCAGCCTTTAAAGAGGTTCGCACTTTAGGAGATATTGTAAATGTTGTCTTTGAGAAATTATCCCAAATTTCTTAAACTATTTAATATTATCTTAATTTGCATTGGGATTTGCTATCCCTTTGCGCTCTATTTTTTTCCAGAAAGTGAGATATTATTTGCCTCTATGGCTCTTGTTTGTTTATTGCGAATGTTAAGCGTACAAGAGAGTTATCAACAGGCTATTTGGGCAGTATTAAGCGCTATTTTTTTGATATATTTTTTTGCAAATATACAAGAGCTTGCATATTTATATCCAATTTTTATAAATGCTTTACTTGGTACTATTTTTGCCATATCCTTAAAAGATGAGGCACTAATTACTAAAATAGCCAAAAAGCAAGCCAGTCTAAAAGGTAAAATATTAGACCAAAAAGCTATTAGCTATACTAGAAATTTAACCAAAATTTGGATTATATTTTTTATTTTAAACGCACTTATATCATTTATTTTGATATTTTTAGATGATAAAATATATTGGACTTTATATTGTGGTGTAGTTAGCTATATTTTAATTGGAATATTATTTGGTGCTGAGATTTTGTATAGAAATTTTATTTTACAGGTAGAGTAATGAGAGAGATTTTTAACCCAAATTCAACTTTTATATCTCAAAATAAGATAAAAAGCTTTGATGAATTTTTAGAAGATGTATCTAAATTTGCAACATATAATAAATTCGATGAGATTGATATATTTACAGATGATGGATACCTATTTTTAGTAGCATTTTTTGGCTCTATTTTATCTGGTGGCAAGCCATATCTTTTGCCATATTATTATTCTAATAATGCTAGACCATTTATTGATGATGAGGTAGTTATTGATATTTTAACTAGAAACATAGAGTCAAATAGTTCTAAAATCAAACTAAATTTAAATTCAACCTTTTATATTCAAACCTCAGGTAGTAGCGGAGAGCGTAAAAATATAGAAAAATCAATTGATCAAATGGTCAAAGAGGGTGAGTTTTTACGCTCATTTTTTAATATCAGCAATACCCATACATTTCTCTCAAGTGTATCTCATCAGCATCTTTTTGGCCTTACTTTTAAGGTTTTTACAGCTTTAATTAGCGGCTGTAAAGTCTATACACAAAACTTAACATATCCAGAGATTTTAGCTCAAAATATTGACCTTTGTAGTGATGATGATGAACTGATTTTAATTAGTTCTCCAGTACTTTTAGAATCACTATCTAGGCAAAAAAATATGAGCCAATTTAATAAAATTAAAATGATATTTACAGCTGGGTCAAAACTCAATCTAGATATATTAAAAAGCCTACAAAGCAAGTTAAGCGCTACTATAACTGAAATTTATGGCAGTAGTGAAACAGGTGTAATAGCCTATGGTGATGGTGAAAATTTTAAAGCTTTTCCTAGTGTTGATATAAAATGCGATGATGAAAACCGTCTAATCATTCGCTCACCATGGCTAGATTTAGATAATGGATTTATATCTAATGATTGCGCAGAATTTAACAAAGATAGCTTTAAAATTATTGGTAGATATGATAGAATAATCAAACTTCACGACCGCAGAGTAAGCCTAGATGGTATAGAAAATCTCATCAAACAAAGCCCGCTTATAAATACTGTAGCCATAGCGCAAGATGATAGATACAAGCGTTTAGCAGCTATTTTAGTTTTAAGCGATGAGGGAAAAAAGCTATATAAAACTAAAGGTAAAAAAGCTATAGTAGATAATATAAGCTCTATAGTTAAAAACAAATACGGCAATAAACTTAGATATTTTTATATACGCTCAAGCCTTCCTATAAATAATCAAGGCAAAATACCTAAAAGCGACTTTCTAGCCTCTATAAATGAGCAGATAAAGCCTAAATTTAACCTGATTTCAAAAGAGTCAGATTCACTAAAAGCTAGCGCATACATAGATGAAGGGTGTTTTTATTTTAACGGTCACTTTTTAAATTTCCCCCTTGTTCCTGGATTTGTTCAATTGGGATTTGTATTTGATGTTATTAAAGAGCATTTACAAATCCATAACGAATCTATTACACAAATAGAGAGTATTAAATTTACAAATTTTCTACGCCCATGCGATATGGCAAATTTAGAGATTAAAATAACTTCAAATAAACTATATTTCACACTATTTGCTAATGATAAAGAGTGTGCAAATGGTAGGTTAAAGATCGCCCAATGAATATGAAATTTGCATTTTTAATCCCATATTACAATCATCCTGATACAATTGCTAACTTATGCAATTATTTAAAGCGTTATAATATTGATATTATAATAGTAGATGATGGCTCAGACCAAAATGCTAAAAATGCTCTAAAAAACTTAAATGCTCAGATTTTAACACGAACACAAAATGGCGGTAAAGGTGCAGCTATTAAAAGCGGGCTAGCTCTAGCTAATGAGCAAAATTATACCCATATATTTCAAATTGATGCTGATATGCAGCACGAACTAAGCAAGATTGATAAAATTTTAGATTTGTCAAAATCAAATCCAAACGCACTAATTTGTACAAATCCAATATATGGAGCAGATGCTCCAAAATCTAGACTATATGGCAGAAAAATAACTAGCTTTTGGGTATATATCAATACCTTAGGTGGCGATATAAAAGATACAATGTGTGGAATGAGAGTCTATCCATTAAAGCTAATCTATCCACTGCTTATAAAATGCAAAAGCAATAGAATGGATTTTGATATAGATATTTTACTCTTAGCATATAAGGCTAGAATTTGCTTTAAATGGTGTGATGTATTGGTCAAATATGATGGAGGAATATCGCATTTTAAAGCTCTTAGAGATAATTTGTTAATTAGCAAAATGCATGCTAAGCACTTTTTTAGCCTACCTAAATTCGCATTCGATAAATATTTTAAAAAGGGTAAAAATGGCTAAAAACTGGTGGCAAAGAAAAGAAAAAGCTGGATATTTTTGGCTAAATTTAACTATAAATTTAGTAAATTTACTACCAAGATTTTTACTTAAAATATGTATATTTTTTGTAGCTCTT
>JAFVMP010000101.1 GCA_017506845.1 Campylobacter sp. | reverse complement strand
GTTCCAGCTGAATCTATTAAAATATTTAAACCACGCTCTTTAGCTATCTTTTTTGCGATTCCTTCTGCTAATGGCGAGCGACAAATATTGCCAAGACATACAAATAAAATTGATTTAACCATTAAGACCTCTTATATTTTATTTTAAAATCAATTATTTTAATTGTTTTGCTTTTACGTGATGGATGTGGCGGATAGCCATCTTTCCATTTATACATTTTCTTGCCTTTTAATTTTAATTATCTTAGGAATTCTACGCTCAAAAAACCATAAAATCAATATAATTTTATATTAAAATTTAAATAGTTTTCTTTTGTAAATTCCATCAATCAGCTTTAAAAGTTGATTGATATTTTTACTGGAAAGAACGCTGTTTTGCTATCTCTTAGAGTTTGCACTGCGTTAGAGAATACTTTTCTTGCTATACCTATGGCTCCATTTATGTCAGCATTAAGAGTTTTATAGTTTGCTGTGCGGTTTGAGCTGGTAAAGCTCTATAATCTATTTGATTATCGTTAGCAAGAGTTTTGCTTAAATCATATTCCTTTGGAATTGATTTATTAGCAATAAATTCTTGCCTTAATATGAAATTAGCATAATTATAAAGATTTTTACTTAAATGACAAAAATCTTTTATTTTAGCAAATCTTTTATCATTAGGTCTGATTATATGTCTTTCCACTAACTGCACTTTATTCTGCTTCATTTTCTTTGCCTAGTAAAGTTTCAATTTTTTCTTGGCTTATTTTACTTTCTACCATTAGCTTTTTAGCTATTCTTCGTTTAGAATACATTTTCATAGAAAAAGAGTGTATAGTTTGCATAATATCTTCAAATAGCTCTTGCTCTAAACTTTTGCTTTCACAATTATTTATTATTTCTATCGTAGTTCCATAGTCATTAAATAACTTAGTAACTAGCTCATAGCTTAACCTTGCTAATCTATCTTTATATGAAATATAGACTGATTTTATTTTATAATCCATAACATCACTTAAAAGTTCCATAAAACCTTTTCTATCAAGGCTCATACCGCTTTTTATATCGCTATAAATTTTATCTACTTTAATTCCTTGTGAATTTAGATAAGCAATGTTATTAGCAATTTGATTTTCTAAATCTTGTTTTTGTTTAGCTGTGCTTACTCTTGCGTAGATTACATTTAATCTACCATCATCGCCTTTACCAAGTATTTTATAGACATCTTCATCGTTGTATTTGTAGTATCCGTTTGGTTCTTTTTCTACTCTTATTTTTCCATTTTTAACATATTTGCAAAGAGTAACACGAGATATTTTTAATAATTTTAAGACTTCGTTTGATTTCATTGTCTATTTCTTTGTTTAGGAGATTTTTCAGCGAAAATTATAAAAAGAATATCTTTTAAATCATCTTTTGATATGGAATTTTCGGCAATCTTAACAACTACATTTTCCATTTCAGTATAATATTGATTTGGACAATCTAAGCCATTTATTTTTGCAAAATGACAACCAAGATAAATTGCAGTTCTTTTGTTACCATCTAAAAAAGGATGAAATTTTACACAAGAAAAAATTATATGAATCATTTTATCAAAAAAAGTTGAATAATAATCATCATTTTGTATCTGCTCTAATGCTGAATCTAGGTATCCTATTTGAGTTTTATTGTATCCTTCTAAACCACCTATTTCACTAATTATATCATCGTGAAAACTAATAGCACATTGTAAATCAAAATAATTCATTATTTGTCTTTTAAACGCATAAATACAGCTCTAATTTCTGGATCTTTTAGTTTTTCTAATCCATATTGTCTAGTTTTTTCAAATTCTTCACGAGTAATCATACGAGATGTTTCTTTATTTTTTTTCTCAACATTTTTTTGGGTATTATTCACATTATTCATTTTATATCCTTATTAGTTTTTTATATTATATACTTTTAATGCTTTATAATTATTTAAATATAAAATTATATAAGAAGTACAACCTAAGCCACTTGGATTGGAAGATTCAATATCTATAAATCTTGGGGCAAACTTCGTTCCTGAATATATTTATAAAAAATTTATACAAGAAACTCTGAATTTAGGTCAAGATTCTGACATAAAAATTAAAAACCATAACAAAGCAACTGGAAGTTCGATCGGTTTTGGCTGGAATCTAATAAGCAATGATTATAGAATTAGACAGGTAACTTCAACAATTAATGAACTAAAAATTATAGAAAATATGATGAATACAAAAAACACTAAAGTCGTAAAAGAAGGTAAAATAGATGTTGAAGCAACTAATACTTGCAAAAATTTAGAATATAAATTTAAAGATGCTTGGGAAAAATTTTTAAATAAAAATCCTGAACTAAGAAGTGAAATATATGAAAAATATACAAAATTATATATGAATTATAAAGAACCACATTATGACGGAAGTATCTTAAATATTAATTCTCAAGTCCAATTAAGACCACATCAACAAAATGCAGTTTTAAGATGCTTAATGGAAAAAAATACTTTTTTAAATCATCAAGTCGGAGCTGGAAAAACAATGACTGCTATTGCAACTGCTATGGAAGGTAAACAATTAGGCACCATTAAAGGCAAAACGCTTATTGCAGTAAAACCTGAAACTCAAACTGCTTGGCTTGCTGAGATATATAAAACATATCCAAGCGCAAAAGTTTTAAGTAGCACCTTGATTGATTTTGATCAAAAAGACCCAAGTAATTTTTTAAGAACTATAGCAGATTTTGATGGAGATATTGTTTTAGTAACACATAATCAATTCGCAGCAATAAGCATACCAACAGAAGCAAAAATAGAAATTTTGCAAGATAAAATAATTGCGCTTACAGATATTGGCAACTTTATACAACAAACTAAAGGTAAAAAAAGACCGCCCAAAAGCCTCGTTGCTCTTCAAGATAAATATAATAAAGAAATTATTGATATTATGAAAGAGCAACTAAATGATAAAACTCTTAAAACTAAACTTACAATTGATAAATTAGGAGTTGGTTGTGTTGTTTTCGATGAATTTTAAGAAGCTAAAAATATGTCAACATTTACTAGTTTGCAAGTTAGAGGTATAAAAAATTCGCAAGGATCACGCTTAGGTAATGCATTATTAGAAGCTAGCTATGTATTTAATAAGGAAGATTCGGATGTTAAATTAATAATGCTTAGTGGAACTCCAATAGCAAATGCTCCATATGAATTATATAATATAATGCGTATAATGACTCCTAAAGTCTTACAAGAATCAAATATACAAAGCCTAGATAGTTTTATGCAAATCTATGGCAACATTGAAGCTGGATTTGAGCTAGATCCATCAGGAATGGGGTTTATTGAAGTTGTTAGAAATAAAGGTTATATGAATTTAATTGAATTAGGAAATATGGCTAAAACTGTATTCGATAATGTCAGCAATGAAGATATAGCTAAAATGACCAAGGAAAAGTTTGTTCCTGATATTGATTATATACCAGTTATAGTCCCTCCAACGCAAGAACAATTAAAAATATCAGAAGATATTTCTAATGCTTTAGAAAGCAAAGTGATAGGTTCTGAGTTATTAAAACAATATACTTTAGGGCGTAAGAATTCTACAGACCCTAGATTAATAAATCCAAACTTCCCTGATGAACCTGTAACCAAAATAAATGCAGTTGTAAAAAATTTAGTTGATATTTATAATGATACTAATGACATTAAAGGTACTCAACTAGTATTTTTAGATTATGGAGTTCCGCAAACTAAATCATATAATATATTAAATAATGCTACTGAAAAATTATCAGATTCTGATATAGAAGAGCAAACAAAAATATTAGCTAAAGAGCTAGGATATGTCAAACAGAAGTTAAAAGTTCAAAAAAGCGAAGATGCGGAAATAAATATTATTGAAGCATACTATGATGAAATCAGTGATACTTACTATAAGCCATTTGTCAACGGTATATCAGTAGAATTTTCTGAACTAAATGAAACTACTGGTATATCAGTTGCAGAGTTGTCAGATGGAACTACTAATCAAAAAATAGATTTATATGCTGATATATACAAAAAATTAGTTGATCACGGTATTAAACCTGAAGAAATAGCCTTTATACACGACGCTACAACTCCTTCTGAAAAACAAAAAATTTTTGATAATATGAATCAAGGAAATATTCGTATATTATTAGGAACTTATGCAAAAATGGGAACTGGTGTAAATGTTCAACAAAAGGGTGTAGCAATGCACGAGGTTACTTGTCCGTGGAGACCTAGTGATATACAACAAGCCGAAGGTAGGTTTATTAGAACTGGTAATGAATTTTTTGAAAAAGACAAAAAATTTAAAATAAAAATATATAGATATGGAACAGAGCGTACGATTGATTCTCTAATGTGGCAAGCAAACAATGTGAAAGCCAAAACTGCTAGAGAATTTACGCAAGGTATGAATGCAAGCTCTAGAACTTTAACTGATGCGTTTTCAGATTTAGAGCTTAGTTCAGATATGATGAAAGCTCAAGCCACTGGTAATCCATTTATGATTACATATGCATTATATAAAAAGTATAATAAGTCGGTAGAAACTTTCATAGACAATTACCATACAAATCTTTTTAGGCAAAAAATGCAAATAAATGATCTAGAAAGCCAATTAAAACTATCTAATGCTATATTTGACAAATTTGAAAAAATAGATTTATCAAATATTAGCAAATCAAATATAGTAGTTATAAACACTGTAGATATCAATAATATAAAAGATTATTCTTTTAAAGGCTTATCAATAAATTTAGATGATAAGAAAGATCCTAACTACGAAGAAAGATCTCGTATGATTGAAGAGCTAAATAGACAAGCAAAAAATGAATGTCAAGGCAAAGAGATTGAAATACTAAGATATAGAGATTTTTCATTAACTCTTATATATGAGAATAATGCTTACATATATAATGTAAAAAGCGAGAAATTTAATACCGAATTTGAGCAGCCTTATGAATTTAGTAAAAAGCTTGGAGAAAAATCTGCTAATGCGCTTAGCTTTTCTCAACTTAGAAATAGTCTAAATGAATTTATTGCTAATATAGAAAAAAATAAAGAAAAATGGAAAATTAATAGCATTAAAACTCAGGTTGAAATAGAAGCTTTAGAAAAAGATAGTTGCGAGAAAATATTGAGCAAAGAAGATCTAGAAGAAATACGAACTTCATTTAAAGCTGATTTTCGCTATATAGAAGATACTTTTAAAAATTTCAAATCTGGAAATACTGCCCTTGAACTATTAAAAGAGTATAAACCAAAAGCCTATGCGCCTTTAGCAAAGCTAGGAGAAAATTCTATAGAAATGCTTGGTGCTGGAATAAAAGAGTTATATAAACAAATTGAAAATATGCATAATGGTAAATTGCCAACAGAGATAACAAAAAACGATGCATTGATTGATGTAGATATTCTCACCAAACAAGAAGTTCGTAATACAAAAACAGTTGAGCAAAATACAAAATTTAGCAGTAGAGAGCTATAACTCTTTATGGTCTCTATAATGTGAGACCATATATTTTATACGATTTTAAGTCTTTGGTAATTATAATTATTTTATAATTATAAAAGGTGGCAAATATGACAACAAATATAATACAAATAGGTTCATCAAGGGGTATTAGAATACCAAAACAAATTATAGAGTATTTTAAATTTGATAAAGTCGAGTTTGAAATACTCCCTAATGGGTTATTACTAAAACCAGTTACGCAAGATATTTCATCGTGGGATACTCCAAAGCTTCGATTAGTAGCCAGTAAGGATAATATGCAAGATATTCAAGATGATTTTAACACTATCGATACTGATGACAAAGAGTGGCAATGGTGATGAATAGATACGAAATTTGGTGGGTAAATTTAGACCCAACTATAGGCGCAGAGATTCAAAAACAAAGACCTTGCTTAATTATCTCTCCTAGTGAGTTAAACTATTTATCAACTCGCATAATATTGCCTATTACATCTAAAGGTTTTGACGCACCGTATAGGGTAAATTTTAAACTTTTAGATAAAGATGCTAAGATACTTTGCGATCAAATTCGCTGTGTAAGCACACAAAGATTTATCAATAAAATAACTATATTGGATAAAAATTATATAAAAAAAGTCAATAGTATTTTATCAGCTATGTTAATAAGCTAAAGAGATAAAATATCTAGACTGCGGATAAACCGCAAGTCCTAAATATCAGTATTAATAGGATAATACTCTATCGAAGGATATGTACCTTCTTTTATACGCCAATATTTGTTTTCAAATCGTTTGAGTAGCTCTCTAAAATTTTTATCTCCTACAATGTTATCATCATTATTTTCGCTTTGCGCAAGAGCTTTAACTTGGTAAATTATATACTTAGCATTTATGCCATTTGAGCTACTATTTACAACTCTAACAATATAATCAACAGTAGTTTTTCTTTTGATATCTAAGGCTGTGTATTCATAGTCATCATACGAGATATTACCTGATTTAATGTCGATGGTAATAGCTTGGGAAGTTGTTGAATTTCTTTGTTTCATTGGCTCAAATAATATAGTCAAGCGTTTATTTGATGGTAATTTACTAACGAAATATGTCTCATCTACGCTATCCATAAACGCTGTTGAACCTTTGTAAGCTTTATTGTTTTTACTTCTATCATTTAAGTCTTGCTTTGGTTGATGATGCAAAAACCAAACTGTAGCATAGTCTCTTAATTGCTGTAAAGTATCCATTAAAGGGATAACTTCTTTATCAGATAGCATATCGGCATTTGTAAAATTCCTAATGCTATCAAAAATAATTAAGATATTTTCTTTATTATTTGTATCATCTTTTAACTTTTGAAGTATCTCAGGTATTATAGTTTTACAATTGACATTTTTATTAGTATATGATATATATCTTAGTTTATTTTCAAATTTTTGTATAAAATTTGAAATATTGCGGTCTGTTAGAGTTGCCAATGGATTATCTCCATCAAAATAATATAACTTATCTATCTTGTTCTCTTTTAATAGATCTAAAGCCAAATAAAAGGCACCTAAACTTTTACCACTACCTGGTGCAGCATAAAACATATATAGCATATTTTTAGCAATAAAGCTATTTTTAAGCCAAATTAGTCTAGAATTATCTAGATCGATATTTTTTATTTTTAGCTTTGATGCGAACACATCAAAGCTCCCCTTATTCTCTAAGTTCATCTGTTTCTCCTTTAATAGTATTTGTTTCTAACCATTTATCGATATCATCTCTTCTATACAGTATAAGTTTGCCTACTTTTACAAATGGAATAGGCGCAAATTTCAAACTAGCTTCTGAAGTATAATTTTTCTTCATTCTAAGCCTAGTTTGCAATGGTATGCTGATACCATATTCAAATTCTAAGTCATCTGGCGTCATCCAATCAGCATTATGTATGGATCTTTTTATTCTCATTTAATACCTTTTTTCATTATTTAAAGTATAATATCTGTATTATCCTTAATAATATCTTAATTATTATATTTTTAGAAGATTTTCCTTTTTTTATTGGTAAAATAGTGCAAATTTAAGACATTTTTTATAACAATATATGTAGAATAATGAAAAATTATATCAGGGCTGGTTATGATTACTACGGGACAAAAGATTAGAAATTTAAGAAATTTATATCATATCACGCAGGCTGAGTTTGCCAAAAATATTGGTATCAATCGTGGAAATTTGGTCTCATATGAAAATGAGGTTAATAATGTACCGCACTATGTCATAGAAAAAATTTGTCTAGCAACTGGTATTACGCAGGATTATTTTGATGAAAATATTACCTTAACAGAGGCTTTTAAAATATCTAACTTAAATATTAATAAGCCCAAATTTCAAAATAAGCAAATCTCTACTTTCTTGTTATATAACTCTTTGCAGCAACTTATAGATAAAAAACAACCAATAAGAGTGGAAGACAACTCAAGTATTTTGCAAACCATATTTGATGTAGATACAAAAAACTTTATTTTTTTAAAAATTAAAAATAAAGAAGGGTTGCCGTTAGCACAAGATGGAGATTTTCTTGATATATCACTAGATATCAATCTTATTAAATCTTATGATTGGATTATTATATCTTATCTAGATGAAGTTATGATAGTTAGATATAATAGAATTTCTCAAGATCAAATTTCACTTCAAGCCGATGATAAAAAATTTATAATAAGTCTAGATGAATTTAAAAATATAAAAATCTATGCTATTGTTAAAAATGTTATATCGTGTAAGCAAGTATAAGCAATGAATAAATTGTCAAATAAACTCATAAGAAAAGCTGGTGCAAATTTAAGTCTAGACCAAGAGAGTGGTGAAGATTTAAATATCATATCTGCATTTAGGACTTCACATATATATCTTATGGATACTTTAATTAAAACAATTAAAAATAAGCTTCCAAAGCCAATACTCATAGCTAGAAGATTAAAAAGATTAAGCTCAATTAAAAACAAGTTAAAAAGATTTAATACTATGCAACTTGATAGAATGCAAGACATAGCAGGAGTTAGGGCTTTATTTAAAAGCGATCAAGATGTATTTGAATATGCGAACAATTTAAGAGAGATATATTCTAAGCCAAATACGGCTTTTGAGTTAATCAAAGAGAGTGATTATATCTCAACTTCCAAGCTTGATGGATATAGAAGCTACCATATGATATTTAAATATATTGGCACTAAAGAAGAGTTAAAAAATCGAAATATCGAACTACAACTTAGAACCCTGCTGCATCACTACTGGGCTACTGCCGTAGAAATATGGGATATACAAAGCAGATCAAGTATAAAATCAGGCAAGGGCGATGATATAGATAAAAGGTTTTTTTATCTATGTTCAAATTTGCTAAATGGCGATAGTACAGTAATTGGCGAGATAATCGCCATTGATAAAGAGTATAATATACTCAAAAAGCTAAATAGCCTAAGAGTAGTAACTAATAACCTAACAACTAATAAAGATGGATACTACTTAGCATCACTAGATTATAATAGCAATGTGCTTACTCTTATATATTTTAATAACGATGATAAGAGCATTTTAGCAGCCAATACAACATATAAATTACTAGAAGCTGAGCCAAATATCGATAGCGTTTTAGTTAAAATTAATGATGCAAATAGACTTAAAAAAGCATATCCTAACTACTTCTTAGACGCTAAAAATTTCATTAAAGAGATTAAAAGTAGATTAAATCAACAAAATTAGCACCTAGCATTAATTAATATAACTATTACAACTCCAATCCGCTTGAATATTTTTTAAATATTTGTTTATTTTTTTCTTGTTCGATTAACTCTTCTTGGCTAGGGTCTTTAATATCTATGCCATTTATGCTATTTTCAAACAAAAATTCTCTAATCTCATTTTTATCATTTGTTTCATAATACTTTATAAGTTTTATTTTAAATTCGTCAATATCTTCTACTTTAATGTTAATTAGTCCAGCTCCGTTTTCAATAAGAATTCTATTGGCACATAAAGTGGCAGTTCTTTTATTTCCATCTAAAAACATCTGTTTTTGCATTATATAAAGCATTAAATCAATTGCCCTATGTGTTGCGTTTTCTATGTTGTGAATTTCATTAATTTCATCAATTATATCAGGTTTTATTGGCAAATTTGATTGCCAAAAAGTGCCATCAATTGATACTGGAATACTTCTTAAAAATCCAGCATTATTGTAAAGCCCAGACCCAACAATCTGATTCATCTGACATATAAAAGCAAAATCAACTTTAGGATATTCCATAGTATCAAAAATAAACTGCCAAGCTCGTTTAAGATTATTTATAGCAACCACTTCATCGACACTTAAATTTGCAACATTAGCTCCACTACAAATAGCATATGTTTGTGGGAAAGTTACAGCAATACCTTCTAATCTAGCACTTTTATATATATTATCTATTATATTTCTTTTTGCTAGAAATATATTATTATCTTTACTTAGAGAAAATTTGTCATAAATTTGTATCATATTATCTCCTCTATTTAACATTATAACATATTCAATTAATTCTATAATATTTTATCTCTCAAAGCTTTGGATTTCCTTTTTAGTCTTTTTGCTGGTTGTTAATGCTCTTGTTGTTGCATCTGCTTGATTGATATCTCCTTGCTGTCGCACATATAAATTATTTTTTGATTGTTCTGTGTGTCGTAGGTTATGCTGTGAGTTGTCTGACAGTAGCATATTTTATTCTTATTTTAGCTAAATTTGATTTGCTTATTCGCAACTTTTTCTATCAATATTATTAGTTCTTTTTAGCCTATAATTATTTTTTCTAAAGCAATACTATTTTGAGATTTACCACGATATCTGTTTGCCAAAATAAAAACTTACAAAATGCATTTTACAAAATATACTTATATTTAACTTAATCTATTGACATCGTAAGAATATATGCTATATAATCCATCATAAAAATTTAAATATTCTATAAAAAAGAAGTCTTAAAAAGGAAAAATAGATGAATAAATATCCAGAAGTTCATAGCTTAAAAGAGAGCTTAGCTATACTTGATAAATATAAAGATGATTTGACAAAAGAGCAATATAGAGCTATAAGATCTACCGTTTGCGGACACGCTATTGAAAATATGTTTGCAAATGAAAGAGACATTATTGATATGATAAAAATTGCAAAAAATGAAAAAACAGCTGATGAAATAATCGCCGAATATAAAAAAGAGTGGGGAGTAAATGATTGAGAAAGTTTTAAAATTTTTAGATGATGGTATCCCTGAAAATGATTTTGATAAAGAGCTTTTGGCTTCTAATTTAGTAAGTGCGATAAAAGGATGGAATTTTTTTAAATCTGAGAATCTGAAAACCTGAAGTTCTAAATTTTTTTCAGATTCTAAAAAAGACGCATCTCTACAATTCATAATTCATAATTATTTTGATTATGCATTATGAATTATGAATTATGCATTAAAATAAAACTCTGAAACCTTAGAAACAAAATTCTAAAATTACAGAGTTCCATAATTCTAAAGTTCTTTCAGATTTCTACACGTCTTCACCGCTATCGGTATCGCCAATAAGAATGTCAGTACGTCGGCTAAGGCTTGTGTCATCTCCACACCTTGTAAGCCGAGTAGCATCGGGGCGATGTATAGTATAGGCAGGAAAAATATTCCTTGACGGCACATCGATAATATTGTCGCTGGCAGTGTCTTTCTTAAGGTCTGTAACAGCATATTTGTCGAGGTCGATAATCCTATCAACGGGAATGAAACGCATTGCCATCTGAGCACTCTGCTTCCTATAGCTATGAGTTCGGGGTCTTCGTTTCTGAAGAATCCGATGATGTCGGGCGCGAAGATAAATCCTAATGTTCCGGAGAATAACAGGAACATCGTCATGAGGCTCATCGTGAATGTATATGATTCTCTTACGCGTCCGTATAACTTGGCTCCGTAGTTGAATCCGCATATCGGCTGGAATCCTTGTCCTATTCCGAGCACTATGGAGAAGGCGAACATCATGCAGCGCGACACTATTGAAAACGCAGCTATTGTCGAGGCTTCGTTGCCGGGGCTTGCGTAGATGGCTGCCGAGTGGTTGAGACATATCGTTGAGATACACGCCAACGCCTGACGACATAATGATGGTAATCCGCCGTCAAGGATCTGCTTGTAATGTTCCGAAGTAGGAGAGAAGTTCCTTAATCTGATATGTACGTTGCCTTCCATGCGTGTGCCTATCAGAAGGATAATCCAGCTTATGATCTGGCTTATCAGCGTAGCTAATGATGCTCCCGTCACGCCCATATCTAAAATCAGGATAAATATGGCATCGAGAATGATG
>JAFVMP010000100.1 GCA_017506845.1 Campylobacter sp. | reverse complement strand
GTTACTAGTAATTGTATAGCTAATTTTTGCTCCCATTTTTTCTAAGACTTTATAAGCTTCAATTCTAGTTTTATTTAATAATATATTTTTAAATTTAACTCTAGCACCTAGAGTAATAGCTGCTGCTACAGCATAAAAAAAGCATGAACTTGGATCATTTGGAACACTCATTATAAGAGGTTTTAGCTTTTTTGTTCCTAGTGGTTTTACAATAATTTTACCATCTTCATAGCTAATATCTGCTCCCATTCCTTTTAGCATTCGCTCACTATGGTCACGGCTTAATTCTGGTTCACTAAACTCGCATCCCTTAGCACATAAACCAGCTAAAATCAGAGCGCTTTTAACCTGTGCTGAAGCAATTGCTGAATCATAATTAAAATATTCCAAATTTCCACCACGAATAGCAATTGGAGCTTTATTTGCTTTGTCTCTGCCATCAATTTTGGCACCTATTTTAATCAGCGGATCAGCTACACGCCTCATTGGACGCTCATTTAAATACTCATCACCGCTTAATACATAAAATCCATCACAACCTGCTAAAAGCCCCATATATATTCTCATTGCAGTTCCTGAGTTACCACACTCTAAAATCGATTTAGCTGAGCTAATTTGTGCTGGTGGAGTAATATGGTATCTGTCATCAATCTTTTCAACCTTAGCACCAAGCTTTGAGGCAATAGCTAGAGAGTTTAGTGTATCTTCAGCCTCAAGATAGTTGCTAATCACACTTGTCTTATCGCTTAAAAGAGAAAATATAGCACATCTATGACTGATGGATTTATCAGTGGAAACTAAATCAAATTCCACATCAAATTTAGATTCTAAAGGCTCTACTCTCATCTTAATCCAATACCTAAATTATCTTTTAAAGCTGTCAAAATCTCATCCATAATAGCTACAATCTCTTCATCTTCAAGAGTTTTAGCATCATCTTGGAATGTAAATTTTACACTTAAGCTTATATTATCACCTAAGCTCTCATCAGCATAAATATCAACTGGTAAAAACTCTTTAAGACTCTTAATATTTAACCCTTCTATAATCTCTTTAATGCGAAGATATGGCATATCTTTTGGCATTATAATGCTTAAATCTCTACTTAGGCTTTGGAATTTTGAGTATGGGTTTGCTAATTTTTTATTTGCTTTTAAATTATCAAAATCTATTTCACAAATATATGTTGTAAATAGATCTTTACTTTGTTCTACTATCGCATTTGCTCTACCAATATAGCCGATATATTCGCCATTTTGATATACTTTTGCCTGTTCAAATTCGCTTAAAAATCCAATATCGTTTGATTTTTTTAACTCGATTTTACCTAAAATATTTTGAATTAAATTTGCAAAATGGATAAAATTAATAGTATCTGGCTTAGCACCATTTAAAAGCGTAGGCTCACTTAAAAGCCCACTAAATACAAAGCCAAATTTAGCTCTTTGAATTCCATCTTTGCTAATTACATCACCAAATTCAAACAATTTAACCGATCTTTTTGAGTTTTTGATATTAAAGCTAGCTGCGTTTAATAGGTGATTAATTAGGGTTGGTTTTAATACGCTTAACTCGCTATTAATAGGATTTAATAGCACTTCAGACGAACACGCCACACCCAACTCTTTAAGCTCGATTGGATTATCAAATAGATAATGCACACTCTCAAAAAATCCTAAATTTGCTGCTTTTTGTCTAATATTACGTGAAAGCCTATATCGCTCATAAGACTCATTTGTGCGATTTTTCTCACTATATTCTAAGGCACGAGCTGGAATATTATCAATTCCAATAATCCTTACAATCTCTTCGCAAATATCATGCGAATTTACAATATCATGACGCCATAGCGGAACTTTGGCATAAATTTGTTCATTATCAGATGTTGCGCTAATCTCAAAGCCAAGCTTTTTAAGAATTCTAGCAATATCTGTGCTACTAATTGTCATTCCAATCATTGCGCTAATCTCAGATGAGCCAAAACCAATAGCAATTGGCTCTCTACTAAGCTGGACTTGCTGAGTACCAGAATATGGTGTGATATTATTATTTTTTGTAAAAATATTAAATAAAATATTCATCGCATAATTTAAATTTGGTTCAGAACCACGAGTTGAACGATAAGCAAACTCATCTTTTTTAATATCTTTATTGTTGCCTAAAATCTCTGAGATTAAATTTGGCTCTATATAGCTAGCCTCTATAATAGCTATTTTACTATTTTCATCCACTCTTGCATCATCATTTTGGCTAATACCTGCAATGCTTAAAAGTCTATCTCCGCAGTGAATTCCATATGCACCATTTTCAAGCTTTTTTATAGTTAAAGCTATCTTTTCATCACTACTACTAGCTAACTTACCATGGTCATAAGCCCTAAATATAACTCCCGTATAATGAGTTAAGCACTCTAAAAGTCGCTCTAAATTCGTAGTCTTTTGCGATCCTATTAATGCTGCCCTTAATGCTAATTTTAAGCTTTCTTTAAAGCCTTCACCTATCTCAATAGCCCTAT
>JAFVMP010000099.1 GCA_017506845.1 Campylobacter sp. | reverse complement strand
GCTGGGCGAAATGTATAGAAATTTGGCATTGCTCTAAATGTGCTAAGCTGTTCAATTGGCTCATGAGTTGGGCCATCTTCTCCCACGCCGATACTATCATGCGTCCATATAAAATAGTGCTTAAGCCCCATAAGAGCTGCAAGTCTAGCACCAGCCTTAAGATAATCACTAAATATAAAAAATGTCGCACTAAATGGAATAAAAATACCATATCTAGCATATGCGTTACAGATTGCTGCCATCGCATGTTCTCTAATGCCAAAGTGTATATTTTTACCATTTGGATAATCACCAAAATCTTTTAACTCAGTTTTATTACTTGGGCCAAGATCAGCACTACCACCGATAAATCCAGGTAGCGCCTTAGCAATAGCATTTAAAATCTTACCATTGCTATCTCTTGTAGCCATTTTTTGACCCTTTAGGGCTGGAAATTCAATCTTGCTAAAATCAGGATTTAATAAAGAGTGTAAAAGCTCTTTTTTCTCATTATCTAACTGGCTTACAAGCTTATCCCAAGTAGCATTAGCCAAGTCGCCTCTTTCTAGCGCAAGATTAAACCAAAACTTCACATCATCATCTATAAAAAAGCTTAAATTTGGATCAAAACCAGCCGATTCTTTAGCTTTTGCTATTACATCAGCACCAAGTGGAGCGCCGTGTGCATGATGACTGCCTTCTAGCTCGCCAGCACCTTTGGCTATTTTAGTTTTGGCTATTATTAGATATGGTTTGGTTTTATTTTTAGCCTCTTTTAGAGCAAATTCAATCTCATCATAGCTATGACCATCTATCTTAGCAACTTCAAATCCAGCTGCTTCAAATCTAACCTTAACATCTTCAGCCCAAGCTATATTAGTATTGCCTTCTATTGTGATCTCATTGCTATCATAAATTATTACAAGATTATCAAGATTATGCTTGCCAGCTAATGCGCATGCCTCATAGCTAATCCCCTCTTGCAAATCGCCATCTCCACATAGACAATATACCTTATGATTGATAATATCGCTACCTAGTAAATTTTGAGCTGATTTTGCAGCCATAGCAAAACCAACTGCGTTTGCAACACCTTGACCAAGTGGCCCAGTAGCAATCTCTACCCCTGGAGTCTCAATCTCTGGATGACCTGGTGTTTTAGAGTGAAGTTGGCGAAATGATTTTAAATCATCTATACTAACATCATACCCACTAAGGTGTAAAAAACTATATACCAAACTACTAGCATGACCACCGCTAAAGACTAATCTATCACGATTTAACCAATTTGGATTTTTAGGATTATGGTTTAGATGAGTGCTTAAAACTGTAACTATATCAGCAAGCCCCATTGGCGCACCTGGGTGACCTGAATTTGCCTTTTGTACCATATCAGCACATAAAAATCTTATTGTATCTGCTTGTTTTTTATACATTTTTATCCTTTTAGGTATTTGTTTATTAAATTTGAAACCAACTCTTTTACATCTTGATTTTGAATTTGATTGATAATTTGCTTTTCTAGCTCATCTCTAGCTTCTATGGCTTTATCAACACCAAGTAAATTTGTAAATGAGTTTTTGGAACTATCATTATTTGTAGGTTTTCCAGCTTTATCGCTACTACTTGTAGCGTCTATTATATCATCGTGAATTTGAAATGCAAGACCTAGTTTTAAACCGGCCCTATATATATCATTAGACTCTTCATCGCTTGCACCAGCTACTATTGCACCAATTTGCATACTTGCAGCAATTAATGCACCTGTTTTATGCAGATGTAAAAACTCAAGCTCATCTAAGCTTAATTTTTTATTTTCAAAATAGCAATCAATTGCCTGACCAATTACCATTCCATCAAGACCGCCATTTTTACTTAATACTTGTATGCATTTTATAGCAATTTGTGGTGGTAAATTTGAATTTGCCAACACCCCAAATGCTGCAGTATTTAGTGCATCTCCAACTAAAATCGCAGTAACTTCATCATATTTTATATGCAAGGTTGGCACACCACGGCGAAGATTAGCATTATCCATCGCTGGAAGATCATCATGAATAAGCGAATATGTATGCAAAAGCTCCACAGCTAAAGCTGCAGCATATGGATCGCACGATGGATTAATGGCCTTTGCAGTGCCAATTACTAATTGAGCGCGAAAGTGCTTTCCTCCAGCTTTTAAAACCCAAGCAAGAGCTTCATTAAAATATGGATGAAAGCTCTCTACGCTAGGTAAATTTGATTCTAGATACTCTAGAAAACTCATCTATTTACTCGCACAAAAAACTGAAAATCATCTCTAGAAACTAAAATATATACTAATCCACTTTTATTTTTCATTAACTCATCTATTTTAGAAATACTTTTAATTGCTACGCCATCAATTTGCATAATCTTATCACCAGCTTTTAGTCCTAATTTTGCAGCTTTTGAATTAGCCTTAATGCTTGTAATAACTAATGATTTATTAAAGCTAGCACCAAATTCAGATGAAAATTTAGGCTTTAGCTGTGTTTTTTTAATTGCAGTTTTATTGCTCTCAGCTGCTTTTATATCTAAATTTTTAACTGTAATATTTGCCATTTTTACATCGTAGCTTAGTGGTTTTCCATCACGCTTTATCTCAAATTTAAGAACCGAACCCTTATCGGCAAATAGCACCATCTCATTTATTTCTCTTAAACTTTTTGGCGTTTTACCATTTACTGAGACGACTATATCAGAGCTTTTAAGCTCCTTGCCTGAACCAAATGGATTTACACTTTGAACTTTTATAGTAGCATTATCTTCGCTAAATTTAACTCCAATATCACCATAATACACATCATCATAGCGTAAAAAATGCTTTAAATATCTATTTGGAATAAATTTATCATCACCTAGGCTAATTCCTACCATTGAAGCGCAATCGCATACTAGCATTCCAACCTTGCCTGTTTTAAAGCTAAGCTCATCAAATTGACCTAATTCGCTACCAAAACTCTTAATATGCCCCATATTTGTAATGTTTTCTTGTAGTGTCATAACCCACATATCTTGCTTACTATCGAGCTCATCAAGCATAAATGCGCCACGCAAAGAAAACCCTGGTCTAACCAAATATAGCCCTAAATATGGGTCAAATTTAATATAATCCTTTTTATTTAGCGGGTTTGCCTTGTCATAAACAACAGCAGCATATTCACCATTTAAAGAGATTGCTGTTTGATCTTTGTAGTTAAACTGCGACTCACGCATTTTATCATAAATCGCCGTTCTATCAGCGATTGTCGGCTCTGGAGCAGCATGCAAAATCGCCCCAACCACTAAAATAGCAGCCAAAATCTTTCTCATCTCATACCTCCAAAACCGCCAAGTAAAGATGCGGCTGCATTTTGCTTTTCATCGTTAGCTAGTTTAATAGCATCATTCACAGCTGAAATTAGCAAAATTTGCAAGCTATCTTTATCTTCAAGCAAGGAATCATCTATGCAAATATCTAAAATTTCAGATTTACCATTAATTTTTACACTAATTAATCCACCGCCTGATTTACTCTCAAACTCTTTTGCGGCAATCTGCGCCTCAAATTCGCTTGCTTTTTGCTGGGCTTGAGCCAACATTTCACCCATTTTTGAAAAATCAAAATCCTTAAACATATTCAACCTTTAAATTTTGGCGATTATAACAAATGAGCCATTAAATTTGGCTTTTTTAGTTATCTATTTTATTATTTGAATCTACATGAACAATAGTTGGTTTAAATTTTTTAGCCTTTTTTACACTCATTGTAGCATAGCTAACTATTATAATAATATCACCTATACAAACCTTTCTAGCAGCTGCTCCATTTAAACATATTTCGCCCTCTTTTTCCCCTTTTATTACATAAGTTGCAAATCTCTCACCATTATTTACATCTAATATTTCAACCTTTTGAAACTCGATTAAATTTGCAGCTTTCATCAGATTTTCATCAATTGTAATAGAACCTACATAGTTTAAATTTGCATCTGTTACCGTAGCTCTGTGAATTTTGCTAGCTAGCATTTCTATTTTCATTATTTATCCTTTTTATTTAATATCTCTTTGACAACTTCTTGGTCGCTAAATGGATATTTTATCCCATTTATCTCTTGATAATCCTCATCTCCTTTGCCTAAAATGAGTAAAACTTCGCCATTTTGTATATCTATTGCCCTTTTAATGGCCTCTTTACGATCGGTAATTTTAATGGTATTTGGCGGCATTTTAGAAGCGACTTGTTCTATTATTGAATTTGGATCTTCGCTACGAGGGTTATCACTTGTTACGATTGCAACCTTAGCATATTTTGCAACAATTTGTCCCATTATAGCTCGCTTACTTTTATCTCTATCACCTCCAGCACCAAAAACCACAATCAACTCACTTCCTTCTAGTGAGCTTAAGACCTTTTCAATCCCATCTGGTGTATGTGCAAAATCTACAATAATAGCTGGTTTATGAGATACTATCTCCATTCTACCGGCTACGCCTTTAAAGCCCTTAAGCCCATCGCATATAGATTGCAAATCCAAATTTAAAAGCTTTTTAGTAGCACCAATTACGCCAAGAGCATTATAAAGATTAAATTTGCCATGTAAATTTAGGCTTAAATTTGCTATTTCGCTATTGCTTTGTATAGTTGCTATTATGCCATCTTTTAGCTCAAAATTACTAGCGATTATATTGCCGTTTTTTAATGAGTAGGTAAGTGCATTTAAAGCATTATAGCTAATATTTTTATCATCGCCATTTATAATTTTATCGCTTGAATCTGATAAAAAGCTTGATTTTACTCTAGCGTACTCATCAAAGCTTTTATGAAAATCTAAATGGTCTTGACTTAAATTCGTAAAAATTTTTAAAGCAAATTCTAGCCCTTCAATACGATTTTGCGATATAGCATGAGAGCTAACCTCCATTATAAAATATTTACAATCACATTCAACTGCTTCTTTTATATAGCTTAGAGTCTCTAGAATTTGACTAGTTGTCAACCCTTTTTTAGCAATCTGCCTACCATCTACAAATGATCCACATGTCCCGCTAATAGCACATTTATAACCTAAATTTGAGAGGGTATGAGCGAGTAAAAACGCTGTTGTAGTCTTGCCATTTGTACCTGTAATTCCAATAATTTTTATGCGTTCTTTAAGTCCTAAAATCTCTATAGCTTGTCGTGGGCTAATTAGTTTTGCTCCAGCATCTAGTGCATCATCTGCATATTTTGAATTTGAATTAGTAACTACAAAATAAGCCCCAGCCGTAACATCATTAGAATTATCAGTTAAAAATCCATTATTTAAGGCTATTTTCATCTTTATCCTTAATCTTTTCTAGCATAATTGCTAAGCGCTCATCTCCTGCAAACATCTTAGTTGAACCCTCTAAATACTTTAGTCCAATCTCCGTAAATCCATTATCTACAAGGAAATTTACCAACTCAAAAAGCTCATCTTTATGCATAATTATGATTTTAGTTGAAAATAAAATGCTCTCAAATAGACTTTTAAAATTATTTTCATTTAACAAATTTTTAAAATCAGCATAAGTAATAGCATTTTGGCTTTCAATCTCCATATTGCTCTCTTGGACTGAGCTTTGCATAATCTCAATCATCTCATTAAATATTTGCGTATTGTCATCTTGAGCTGGATCAAAGTATATCGCAAAGAGCGATAAAGCATCATTTGGATTATCCTTTGCTATATCGCAAAACTCAATAAATGCAAGTAACTCATCGCTTGGCAATTTATTATACGCCATGCTAAGGCTTATTTTAGCTAGCTCAAATTGACCTTGCTTAAATAATTTTATCGCAATTTCTTTGTAATTTTGCTCCATCTATTCCCCTGGATATAGCATAAATTTAAAAAATTTTGACTAATTATACACAAAATATAAAAAATTTAGTTTAAATAGTGCTTATTACTAAGCCCTATTTTAAGCATTATACATATTAAATATTTAAATTATTATTTTGACAAAACCTATATGATATCTAAAGTTTGCGATATAATTTATCATTATTATTTAATTAGTCAAATTTAAATTTGCTAAATATAGAACTTTTGATTTAAATCTTTTGAATATCAAATTCTTGACCAATTGGAATATTTACTACTGTTAATTCTGGGTGAATATCGTTGCGAATCTGCTTTTCAATCCCAAATTTAAGCGTCTGACCACTTGCAGCACAGCCGTTACAATGTCCTGTTAATTGCACATATACAACTCCATTTTTAATCCCCAAAAGCTTCATACCGCCACCATCACGCTCAAGCATAGGCATTACAACTTTAAGGCTCTCCCAAACTGGCTCATATAGCTCTTC
>JAFVMP010000010.1 GCA_017506845.1 Campylobacter sp. | reverse complement strand
GTATTAAATAGTGTTGATTTTACTGGTACTAGCCACCCAGCAGTATATGCAAACCTAAAATCAACCCAAACGCCAATAGAGTCTAAACAGAGCCAAACCCTATCAGCAACAGCCACATATAACTGCAAATAATAAAGCCCCCAAATGGGGCAAATTTAAACTATGAAAGTGCCTTTTTAGCAGCTTCGCTCATACGCTTGCCATCGCACGCTGAGCCGATAGCCTCTTTGGCTAACTTCATCAATACGCCTAAATCTTTAATCCCATTTAAACCATTTTGAGCGATTAGTTCTGATATTTTAGCATTTAATTCATCATCGCTAAGCTGTTTTGGTAGATATCTAGAGATAATCTCTATCTCGCCTAGTTCTTTTTGTGCTAGGTCGTCTCTGCCTCCACTTTTATACTGCGTAGCTGATTCATTGCGACGCTTAATCTCGCTTTGCAAAATAGTAAAAATTCTAGCATCATCTAGCTCTACTCTCTCATCAACTTCAATTTGCTTAAAAGCAGAGTTTATCATACGCAATGTATCTCTCTCAAAGCTATTTCCAGCTTTCATAGCTGCTTTTATATCATTTAAAATTTGTGCTTTTACGCTCATTTTATCTCCTTTAAATTTAATTTTTTTGCTATAAAAAGACCCTCTCGCAAACCATCATCAATCACTATACACGGGCTAAACCCTACTAAATTTGATAAAATCTCACACCCTTTAATAATCAAATCGGCACGATTTTTACCTACTAGCTCATCTTTATTTGGTGTAGTTTTTAGCAAATTTGCCGCCCAGTTTAAATCTGTATTTTTAATCTGCACTCCATTTATCAAATCTGCTCTATAATTAGCATAATTTAACCCTTGCTTAAGTGCTGCAACTGTTGTAGGTACGCCAGAAGTTAAAATAATATTGTTGAATTTAAACTGCTTAATAAACTCCATAGCCATTGATATCTCAGCCCTCTTATCACTTTCAAGAGCTGTGATAATCCCAAAGCTAAAACTACGACTTACCTCACCAAAACTAATCTCTGTGCTAGCTCCACCAAGATCGATTAAAAGAGAATCTTTTAGATTAAGATTTAAAATTTTAGCACGATTTTCTACACCTAAATGGGTTAAATATGCTTCAACTTCACCACTAATAATATTAAATTCGATACCAAATTCAGCCCTAATTTGCCTAAAAAATTCAGCCGAATTTGTTGCTTGTCTAAAAGCTTCAGTCGCAACTGCTATACTAGAGCTAAATGACGCCTCAGCACAAAGCTGCGCCACTGCTGTTCTAATGCGCTCCATAGCATCTGTGGCTAATCCAGTATGGCTTAGCCCACGAGCTGAACCAACAATACGCTCAAAGCTATAAACGCACTCAAACAAACCACTACTAAGCAACTCCATTTTACAAGCTCTAATTGTATTGCTCCCAAGATCAATTGCAACCATTTAAATAATCCTTTATAGCTTGAATTCTAAGTCGTTTTAGCTCATCGCCATAAGCCTTGCCAACATATAAAATAGAGCTAGTATCGATATTTGGGCTAAATTTATGTTCATAAATTCCAAGTGCTTGCGCCATCTTTATGCGTCTTTTACTATCAAGTCCAAGCCACTGACAAAGTGGCATATCAAGGGCGATTTTAAGTAGTTCAAATTTACTTACTCGCCTTAAAAATGGCTGTTTATAAGATATAGAATAGCAATTTGGCAAAGCAAGTCTAGAGATAAGAGATTTGCCATCAATAGCATAATAGTTAATTAAATGGTATAAAAATGAAGCCTTGTGAGTGTGAATTTTATTTGAAATTTGTTGTATAAATCGCTCATCAAACTCCACACCAAAAAGCTTTAAATCTAGCCCAAGCTCACTAAGTAACTCCATTGCACGTCTTTTAAATTTAGCTATAAAAAACTTTTCAAGCTCTAAATATATGCGGTTAGCACTTAAATCGCTTATATCTATTTTTTGCATAATCTTAAGACTATCGCTATTACAAACTAAATCAAATCTAGCAGCAAACTGAACTCCACGAAGTACTCGTAAACTATCATCGCTAAAAGTTTTAGGGTTAGTAACTCTTAATCTTTTAGCCATTAAATCGCTCACGCCACCCCAAAAATCCAATACTTCACCGCTAAATATATTTACCATAATTGAATTTATTGTAAAATCTCTGCGTGCACTAGCTATGCGTTCATCATTGCAATACTCTACACTAAAACCTTTATGGCCATATCCGCTTTTAGATTCAGTTCGTGGTAAACTTAGATCATAGTTTTTTAACTTATAGACAAAATAGCTCTTACCCACACCTACAGCACCGCACCCTTGCATCAAGGCATCAAATTTATCTGGCGTAATATCGTAAATTTCAATATCATAATCTTTTGAGCCAATTCCTAGTATAGCATCACGCACCGATCCGCCAACTAAGTAGGCTCGTTTTGTATGGTTTAAAAGTAATTTTTTAAGTTCGTCAAAATCGCTATTTTGAGAGATTTGATAGCCTATTGTCGATACTAGCAAGCATAAATTCCAAAAATTTAATTGTCATATCCATCCTAAATTCGCTATTGCTACTATCAGCGCTATTTAGCCCCTCAAATAGCACGCCAATTCTCTCTTTTAGCCCTTGTAGATATAACATCTCGTTTGATCCAAGATTTTTTTGCGCTTGTGGCCTTGTCTGGGCTTGTGGTTGGAGTTGCGGCTTTGGCTGCGGTCTTGATCTTAATGGTTCTGAAGTATCAATAGATGCGACTCTAGAAGCTAGCATCTCCTTTATCTCCATAGCATTTTTCTTAGCAGCCTCTTTTTGCGCTATAGTTTGAGCTTTAAACTGGGTCTGCATAGTTTGGCGAGGTTCTTGGTTTAAATCAAACTCACGCCTTAACTCATTAGATTCTTCAAATTCATCATTATCGCTTGCTTCTTCAACGATAAAGCCATTTTTAGCCACAGCACTGCTTGTGCCTTGTAGTTGAGCATTTACCTCATCAATAGTAAGCTTGGCAATATCTTCTAATCTCATATCTTTATCAACCACCTTTTAAATTCTCTTATACCAGCATCATCGTTTTCTTTTAAATTTAGATAAAACTCTAGCATCTGTTCATTTGTCTCACCATTTTTGCGCTTTAGACCACTTAGCCGTCTAATAGCTGAGCGTGCTTCTTGATTGTTTGGATCACGCATTAAAATATTTTTATAAACCTCTAAAGCCTCATCTCTTAGCCCTTGATTTTCGTAAATCAGAGCCTCTGTAATTGTGCCTCTCATTGTTTTTTGATATAATCGCTAATTATTGAGCCAATTTCGCTTGTAGTGCAGATCTCAACTGCGTCAAATTTAGCGATATCTTTGGTTCTATATCCATCTTTGAGCACTGCTTTTATAGCATTTTCGATACAATCTGCAGCCTCATTTTCTCCTAAAGCATATCTTAGCATCATTGCAGCTGAAAGAATCATAGCTATAGGATTAGCAATGCCTTGTCCGGCTATGTCTGGAGCACTTCCATGGATTGGCTCATAGATTCCTACATCGCCGCCCATTGAAGCACTTGGAAGAAGACCAATAGAGCCACAAACCATACTAGCCTCATCGCTTAAAATATCTCCAAATAAATTTTCAGTCAAAATAACATCAAATCCAGTTGGATATCGTACAAGCTGCATAGCTGCATTATCTACATACATATACTCAAGCGTTACATCTGGGTAATTTTGTGCTACTTTAGCAGTTACTTCACGCCATAATTGACTAGTTTCAAGTACATTTGCCTTATCTACCATACAAACTTTTTTACGTCTTTTCATCGCTGCTTCAAAGGCAATTTTAGCAATTCTTTCAATCTCGCTAACTGTATAAGTCATTGTATTATAAGCTCTATCTTCTAGCTTTTCTCTAGGCTGACCAAAGTATAATCCACCAGTTAGCTCTCTAACAACTAAGATATCTACACCCTTTATAACCTCAGCTTTTAATGTTGAGGCGTTAATAAGCTCATCATATATCATAGCCGGACGCAAATTCGCATATGCGTTTAGTGATTTTCTAAGCTTTAATAGCCCACTCTCTGGGCGAAGATGTCTAGGTAGATTATCCCATTTCTCACCACCAATCGCACCAAAAAGTACCGCATCACTCTTTCTAGCACCATTTAATGTCTCATCAGGAAGAGGCTCACCAAAGACATCTATTGCTGCCCCTCCCATTAAATAGTACTCATAATTTAATTCAAAATTAAATTTAGCACTCACACTATCAAGAACCTTTATAGCCTCATCAGCGATCTCTGGGCCGATTCCATCGCCTTTTATTACACAAATATTATAACTTTTCATAAATATCCTTAAAGAGTGCTTTTAGCGTAGTTAATTAGTCCGCCAGACTTTACTAGTTCTTGCATAAATTCAGGAATTGGTTCAAATTTATACTCGCAATTTTGGCTTAAATTTTTAATAATTCCACCACTATAATCGATCTCTAATTCATCGCCTTCATTAATGCTATCAGTTTGAGCGCACTCTAAAATTAAAAGACCGGTATTAAAGCTGTTTCTATAAAAAATTCTAGCAAATGATTTAGCAATGACGACACTTATTCCAGCTGCTTTAATCGCTATTGGAGCGTGCTCACGGCTACTTCCACAACCAAAGTTTTCACCCGCAACGATACAATCGCCGGCTTTAACCTTAGAGCTAAAATCTTTATCTGCATCTTCCATTACATACTTAGCTAAAATTTCTGGGTCGCTAGTATTTAGGTATCTAGCAGCTATTATTACATCTGTATCGATATTATCACCAAATTTCCATACTTTTGACATATTTTTCCTTGATAAATTTTTAGGCTATATTATAGCAAATTAACCTTAATCCCTAGCCTTAATGCGTTCTTGGTTAAAATTTTCTTCCATTTTTTGGATTTCAGCACTTCCGCTTCTATAAATTTCATTATCTACTTTTAGCTCTTTTTGGCTGATTTTATTATCGTAATTTACATTACTTAATATATGTTTAAATACATTTAATCTAGCCTTTTTCTTATCATTGCTAACAATAATCGACCATGGTGCATATGGGGTATTTGATGATAGCAGCATTGAATATTTAGCAATTGTATATTGATCCCATAATTCTTGACTCTTTTCATCAACTGGTGAGAGTTTATACTGCTTTAATGGGTCATTTTTGCGCTCTTTAAAGCGTCTTTTTTGCTCCTCTTTTGATACTGAGAAATAAAACTTAAATAAAATAATCCCTGAGTTTACTATCATCTCTTCAAATTTAGGAACTTGGCGTAAAAACTCCCTATGCTCCTCTTGTGTACAAAATCCCATAACAGGCTCAACTCCAGCTCTGTTATACCAGCTTCTATCAAAGATTACAATCTCTCCAGCGCTTGGCAAATGATCGCTATAACGCTGAAAATACCACTGAGTTCTTTCAACATCACTTGGTTTTTCAAGCGCAACCACACGACATCCCCTTGGGTTTGCGTGTTCGATTAATCTTTTTATCGTACCGCCCTTACCAGAAGCATCACGACCCTCAAAAATTATTAAAACTTTTAAGCCCTCTTTTTTAACATATGTTTGAAATTTTAAAAATTCAATCTGAAGCTTTTTAAGCTCTTCTTCATATTTTAGTTTTGATTTTTTGACTTTAATGGTTACAAAATCTTCTTGGCTATTCAATGTATTACCTCCGTAGATAAAAATTTTAATATTCTATAATTTTTTATATTAAATTTAGCAAAAATTTAGCAAATTTAATATAAAGACAAAAATGCAACTATATTTTTTAAGCTAAAAATTAGGCTAAAAGCCCAGATTTTAGTTCACTATATTTTTGCTCGCCACATAGCTCACGAACAAGCATTAAAGCAAATTCCATAGCCGTAGCTGGACCTCTTGAGGTGATGATATTTCCATCTATTACGACATTTTTATCAGCCCTATATCCAGCGTGATTTACTGTATCTTCAAATCCTGGATAACAAGTATAATGCTCACCTAAAACCCCAGCAGCACTAAGCGCCCAAGGAGCTGCGCAAATAGCTGCTAACTTCTTGTTATTTGCTTTGGCTTCTTTTAATTTTTGACCAAGTTTATCGCTTTTGGCTAGATACTCTGCTCCAGGAAGCCCTCCAGGTAAAACAATCATATCAGCACTAGCAAAATCATGCTCATTAAATAATACATCAGCTTTTAAGCTTACACCATGCGCACCACTTACTTCTAAAGAGTTATCAAGTGCTACCATACTAGTCTCTACACCAGCTCTGCGTAAAATATCAACCACGCTAAGCGCTTCAATCTCTTCAAAACCATTTGCCATCATTACAGCTACTTTTGCCATTTTTTCTCCTTTATTAATTGATTGAATAGTATATTATTTTTTGATTTGCTAAGGAGCAAATTTTATAGTTTGCTCCATAAATTTGTTCTAATAAAATCTCATTTATTATCTCACTTTTGCCAAAGGCTAAAGCCTTTCCATTTTTAATAGCTAAAACCTTAGAGGCAAACCAAAATATATGATTTGGCTCATGGCTGCAAATTATTATAATTTTACCATTTTTTGCTAAGGCGTGCATAGTTTTCCAAATCAAAATTTGATTATTAAAATCTAACGCACTAGTTGGCTCATCTAAAATCATTATAGGCGAGTCTTGGACAATAGCTCTAGCTATTAATCCTAGCTGCTTTTGTCCGCCACTAAGAGAGCTAAAACTCTTATCTTTTAAAGGCAAAATTCCCACCATATCCATAGCGTTTTCTACAGCTTTGATATCATCTTTACTAAAACCAAAAACCCCACCAAAATGCGGCCTTTTTCCCATTAAGACCATATCAAAAAGAGTGTAATTAAATGGTAGATTATGGGCTTGAGGAACATAGGATATTAATCTTGAAATTTGACTGATTTTAAGACTTTTAAACTCACTTCCAAATATTTTATACCCATCATAACTAGCATTTAAAAATCCTAAAAGAGAGCGTATCAATGTGGTTTTACCGCTACCATTTGATCCCATCAATCCAAGCAAATCCCCACGCTCAAGCTCAAATGAAATTCCACACAAAATTTGGTTTTTTCCATAGCTAAATTTAAGATTTTCAACTACAAATTTATCCAAATAGTTTTGCACTTCTAACCTTTAAAATCCATAGTAAAAACGGCGCCCCAAGTAGCGAAACAATAATCCCTACGGGAATTTCTCCGCTGCTTAGCGTCCTAGATAAAGTATCACAAAGCAGCAAATAAATTGCTCCCATCAGTCCAGCTACAGGTAAAATCGCTCTATTATCAGCACCTACTAGCATTCTAGCAGCATGCGGCATCATTAGTCCAATCCACGCTATAATCCCTACACTTGCTACGCTTAAAGCACTAAGCAAAGTTGCTATAATGATAAAAATAGCTTTATAAATTTGCGGATTTACACCTAGTGATCTAGCCTCTTCATCGCCAAGGCTAAGCAAATTTAGCTTCCACGAAAGAGCAAAAGCAATGATAAAGCACGGTATACCAAATAGTCCATTTATAGCTATATCATCCCAACTAGCGTGATATAGTCCACCCATCATCCAAAATGTAATCTCTCTTAATTGAGCATCCTCGCTTAAATACTTCATAATTCCAACAAGAGAGCTAAAAATCGCCCCCACAATAACCCCTGAAAGCACAAGTGCAACACTATTTATAACACCTCTTTCAAAAGCTAAAGTATAGGCTAAAAATACCGCCAAAAGTCCAAAAGTAAAAGCGCTAAGCTCAAGTGAAAAAAAGATGCTTGGCAATAAAATCGCAAGACTAGCCCCAAAACTAGCCCCAGAACTAGCCCCTAAGATAAATGGCTCAACTAAAGGATTTCTAAAAATACTTTGATAAATCGCTCCAGCACACGCTAAAGAAACTCCTACTAAAATCGCTATTAAAATCCTAGGTACTCTAAGATTCCATACCACAATCTCTCCAGTTGCACTTAGCTCTCCTATTCCAAAAAGCTTATAAGCAATCACGCCCATCACATCGGCTACACTTAGAGCTAAATTTCCACTAAGCAAGGCAAAAATTGATGCGCAAATTAATAAAACAAAGAGCAAAACTACAACTAAAAAAACTCTCAAAACTGCTCAGTCCAATCCAAAATTTGTGCTGAACGAAGCATTTTAGCAGCCTCTATATCTACCCCATATAATTTTTGGTAAAACTCTAGCGCAAAGTTGCCAATATTTATATCAGTAAATTTATCTGGATGCGCTGCTTTTGCAATTATTAAAAGCTCCAAAGGATATTCTAGACGCCTTGAGCAGTTCATCGGCGTCCATGGAAGTGAATATACTCGTTTTTGACGCACAGCCTTTAACTCACGTAAATTAGCATAACTCTCATTTTCATAAAGTTCAAATGTTGGATGATAGCCATTATACGTAGGTAACAATATAACATCAGGTTCAAGCGCATATATCTGTTCTGCACTAATCATTATCCTAGAGCCTTTAGCCAAATTAAATGCATTTTGAGCATTTATAGTAGTAGTTAAAAGCAAAGATTCTGGCGTATCAATGCCATATGTGATACCACTAGCACCATTTTTCTTAGCTGCTAGGCTTAGGCCTAGATATAGCATTTTTGGCTGATTTGTAGCAGTTTGGGTGCGAGATTTTATTAAATTCTCAATCCCAACTAAATACTCATAGAGTTTTAAGGTTTGCTCACTCTTTCCAAAAATCTCACCAATAATTCTCATTTCATCTTTTATCGTAGCTAAATTTTTAGTATATGTAGGCGAGTATAGTACAACTAAAGGAATTTTAGAGGCTTCTAGTATAGATAATGTTTTTTCTAATGCTGCCTTATCTGCTCCACCAATAGTACAATCCCCTACTCGAACTATGATAAGTTGTGGGGCTGATTGCATTAGGGTTTCATAGTTGATAATATTGCCTTGAGGTGAGTTAAAGCATGGCAAAGCATCAAGCCATGGATGCATAGCTCTCATAGTATTTAATCCAGTAAATTCAAGCTCTTCGTTTATGCCTTTAATCTTATATCTATAATCACGCTTTAGCGACCAAGACGCAATTGCGCTGACTCTGCGAATCTCACCAAGGTGAGTCATAACACTCTCAACAAAGCCATCGCTAATAGTAGCTATTCTATTTAAATTTGATGGAATTTGTACGGTTTTACCACGCATATCAGTAACGCTAATACCAAAAGCATAACTAGCTAAAAATATAAAAAAAATAATAAATCTCACAAAAACTCCTTAAA
This sequence comes from Campylobacter sp., assembly GCA_017506845.1. Classification (GTDB taxonomy): domain Bacteria; phylum Campylobacterota; class Campylobacteria; order Campylobacterales; family Campylobacteraceae; genus Campylobacter. The sequence goes on along the minus strand of JAFVMP010000010.1, from coordinate 1,648 downwards.
ATAAATGCAAGATTATATCTTTTAATAATTAAATTTAGGCTAAAAAGCCTAAATTTATGAAGTAGGTTTTAATTAGAATCTTTTACCAAATGTAACTGAGAGATTATAATTATCACTAGTTGTAGCAAACTCGCTACCAATACCAAATTTAGCAAAATAACCACTATTAAAGGCGTATTCAGCTCCAACGCCAAAATTTAACCTATTTTTATCTAAGTGATATCTTTGACTAAATTTCTGCCCCTTAAAGTCATTGAATTGGGCACTAGCGTCCATATTGTAGCCATCTAGCATTCTTTCATAAATAATATAACCTGTATATCTACTTTTTTCATCGCTACCTTCATAGGCTAAATTTAACCCCACACCAACTGTGTATAAATCGTGATTTATACTATCGTAATTTTTAGCAAATATACCACCACTTTCTTTAAAACTCTCTTGATAAATTTTACCATAGCCTAAATATCCAAGCGGAGTAACAACAATACTATAATGCCTAAAATCCTTAGCCACGCCAAGTTGCAAGCTACTGCTATAACTCTTATAATCGCTACTTAAGGTATTAGCTACTGTACGCTCATTTTCATTAAATGAAACCATAAACGAACCGCCACTAAGTAGCTTAAATTCACCAAAATCGTGAGTATAATTTAATGCTATATCAAAATTTGAACTCTTAGCTGTTGCACCAATATCAAAATCTAACTTTGAAAGACTCGCCCCAATTCCATAAGCAATTAGTCCATTTGAGCCAATATGCTGAGCTAAATTTACACTTGCGCCACTTTGATATCCATCAAATCCATCGCCATTATAGTGTTTAAATATAGGATTTATATACCAGTAATCTTTTGGCGTTGCAGAGTTAAGCCCTAAATCTATTATATAATCACTTGCTACTGAAGCTACTAGCACTCCACTATCATATGGATTTTGATTATAAGCAAATAGTGTCGAAGTAGCTGGATTTAGACTAAAGAGCATATTATTTTGCATAAAGTTATTATGAGTTGAGCTTTGAATAGATGTCATATCGCCTATAGATCTACCCTCGATACGACTCATAATAGATTTATAGTTTTCTTGGGTACTTGAATCTAATGTAGCAAAAAACTGCTGATACTGCGGATTTAAATCCTCTTTACCTCTAATGCTTCTCATAGTTTGACTAAGCTGTGCTGAATTTGAAGCATAAGCATCCGATCGTACAACTGGGGTTACGATTATAGTGCCGTTGTTATTTGGTTTTTTGTTGCCTTGAGTGTTGTTATTTTGATTTGGTGTTTGCGAATTTATATCTGTATTTAAGTCGCTGTTGTTTTTGTTTGTAGCTAGGGTGTTGCTAGGATTTGAGCCTTGATTGCTATCTTGGTTTGGCTGGGTTGGTTGATTGCCCCCTGTATCACCTTGAGTATTTTTGCTAGTTTGTGAGTTTTGAGTATTAGGACTTGATGTATTTTGAGTGCTGCTGGTGCTTGGATTAGTTTGTGAGTTAGTACTTGAGCTTAAACCACTTAAATCTCCGCTACTAGGATTTTTGTTGCCTTGAGTGTTGTTATTTTGATTTGGTGTTTGCGAATTTATATCTGTATTTAAGTCGCTGTTGTTTTTGTTTGTAGCTAGGGTGTTGCTAGGATTTGAGACT
>JAFVMP010000098.1 GCA_017506845.1 Campylobacter sp. | reverse complement strand
TATGGAAATAATGATAAATTCGACTTAGAAAAATCTCATGTAGTTCCTGGAATTTTGCGTAAAATGCATTTGGCAAAGCTACTAAATGAGAAAAGATATAATGAGCTTTTGGCTGATTTAAATTTAGAAACTTTAGATGAGACTTTGGAGTATTTGGCTAAATTCGGAGTTAATGCAAATAGCGTAGAGATTTGGGGTGATGGCACACCTACAAGAGAGTTTTTGCATAGTAGCGATTTGGCTGATGCGGTAATGTTTATTATGCAAAATATTGAATTTAAAAATCTACATAATAATCAAAAAGAGATTCAAAACACTCATTTAAATATCGGTCCAAATGAGAATATAACTATTAAAGAGTTAGCTATACTTATTCGCGATGTTGTAGGTTTTAAAGGTGAGCTTGTCTTTAATGCAAATTTGCCAAATGGTGCTATGAATAAGCTAACTGATTGTTCTAAAGTTCATAGTCTTGGCTGGAAACATAAAATAAATTTAAAAGAAGGAATAGAAATGATGTATCAATGGTATAAAAATAGCATTAGGGGGGGGTAGAGTCTAAATTTATAAATTTAACTTATGCAACTTCATTTGATACAATAAATAACTTAAATTTCATTGCAGATTCTAAAAGGATTTGCAATGGATAAAAATTCTAAAATTTATATCGCCGGACATAAAGGAACTTTAGGTATCGCTCTTTTAGATGAATTAAAAAGTGATGGATTTGTAAATATCATTACAAAAACCAAAGAAGAGTTAAATTTAATTAACCAACAAGCTGTAAATGATTTTTTTGAACAAGAAAAACCTGAATATGTGTTTTTATGTGCTGCTAAATTAGATACATTAGGTCTTTTTACTCCTGCTGAAGTAATATATGAAAATATTATGCTTCAATCAAATATACTTCAAGCTGCTTATGAAAATAATGTTAAAAAATTAATCTATTATGGATCAGCTTGGGCATATCCGCAAAGTGCTATAAATCCTATTAAAGAAGAAAGTTTATTAGAGTCTAAATTAGATGATAAAGCAACTGCTTATGGGTTATCTAAAATTATTGGTACTAAAATGTGTGAGGCATATAATTTGCAATATAAAACTGATTTTATTGTTTTATATCTTGCAAATTTATATGGCCAAACCGCAGAATTTGACCTGCAAAAAGCAAAAGTTCTTCCAGCATTACTACGCAAATTTCATATCGCTAAACTTTTAAATGAAGAAAGATATGATCTTGTATTAAAAGATTTAAAAATGGATTCATTAGAAGAAGCTTTGGAGTATTTAACAAAATTTGGAGTTAGTAAAAATAGCGTTGAAATATGGGGGAGCGGTAGAGTAATAAGAGAGTTTATACATGCTAAAGACTTAGCAAAAGCTTCTATTTTTATAGCTCAAAATATTAGTTTCAAAAATTTGAAAAATTATAATGAACCGCATTTGAATGTAGGAAGTGGCGAATTTTTAAGTATTAAAGAATTGGCTTATTTAGTTAAAGACATAGTTGGTTTTAAGGGCGATGTTATTTTTAATGCAGATAAACCAGATAGTACTATGAATAGAATGTTAGATAGCTCAAGATTAAGATCTCTTGGCTGGAAACATACAATAAATTTAAAAGAAGGAATAGAAATGATGTATCAATGGTATAAAAATAGCATTAGGGAGGGGTAGAGTCTAAATTTATAAATTTAACTTATATAACTTCATTTGATGCAATAAATAACTTAAATTTCATTGCAGATTCTAAAAGGATTTGCAATGGATAAAAATTCTAAAATTTATATCGCCGGACATAGAGGATTAGTTGGTAGTGAAATTTTAAATGAACTGCAACAACAAGGATATACAAATTTAATATATAAAACCCATAATGAACTGGATTTGATTAATCAAAAAGCTGTAAATGAATTTTTTGAACAAGAAAAACCTGATTATGTATTTTATAGTGCTGCTTTTGTAGGGGGATTTATTAAACAAAAAAAATATCCCGCTGAGTTTTTATACAATAATATCACAATGCAAAATAATGTAATTTGGGCTGCTGCAAATAATGGAGTTAAAAAGTTAATTTATCTAGCTTCTGCATGTGTTTTTCCTAAGGATGCGCCATTGCCATTAGAAGAAAGATATATGCTCGAAGGTGCTTTTCAACCTAATAATGAAAGCTATGCTATAGGTAAAGTAGCAGGAATTAAACTATGTGAGTATTTAAATCTAGAAAAAGGGATGAACTTTTTATGTGTGGCACCAACTAGTATTTATGGAGAAAATGATAATTTTGATATCGAAGATTCTCACGTCCAAGCTGGCATATTTAGAAAAATTTATTTAGCAAAAATGCGTAATGAAAATAATATAAATGCTCTTTGTAAAGATTTAAATTTAAATCAAAAAGAGGCCTTAGAATTTTGTGATAAGCACGGTATATTTGACAATCATATCAAGATGATTGGTACTGGTGCTGCAGCTAGAGAATTTGCCAATTCTAGAGATTTAGCTGGATTTTGTATATATTTAGCACAAAATATAGACTTCAAAGATCTTTGCGAATATGATGAAAAAGATAATCTTATAAGTTCATTTGTAAATTTTACAGATGGAGAACCAGTAAGTATAAAAGAGCTATCGTTTTTAATTGCTAAGTTGATGGATTATAAAGGTGAGTTAATTTTTGAAAAAGAACTAAGTCGCGATGATGGAACATTGAGAAAAACAATGAGTAGGAAAAAATTTAATAAACTCGGATACCAAAATAAAATTTCGCTAGAAAATGGTCTAAAAAAAATGATAGAAATGTACGGTACTTGGAGCAGGTAATTTATGTTGTTTTTAGTAATTAAATGCTACCATAATATAATTCGATTTTAAGGAAATTTAATAATGAAAGCTTTAATTACTGGATTTACTGGACAAGTTGGCTCTCAAATGGCTGATTTTTTACTAGAAAATACAGATTATGAAGTTATAGGTATGATGCGTTGGCAAGAGCCGATGGATAATGT
>JAFVMP010000097.1 GCA_017506845.1 Campylobacter sp. | reverse complement strand
TTAATTGAGATGAGTCGTGGAGAGAAGAATGAAGAGTTTATCAACTCTTTACCAATGATCTAAGTTACAGAACTTAGCAATAAAGTGGCTAAGCTGATGGGGACAAACTCATTAAAAAACTAAAAGAGGGTGTGGCTTTAATAGCTTACACCCTGCATTTTAGTTATAGTGATATTTTAGCTATGGATTTTAATGAATTTGTAGATTATTACGAGATAGCACTAAGGATAAATAGCAATTAGATTACTATTTTTGAGTAATCATATGCTTTTTTTATCTCATCTTGCTTGGCTCTTTTTAACTCTTTTTGGTATAAATAGCAAAAAAGATAATAAAAAAAGTAATAAAAAACCATCAAGCATATAGCTATATATTGTGCTAACTCTATATCTATCATAAAAATTTTATTTAAAATAGCTGTTAGTAACAATAAAAAAAATAGTAATTTGAATATAAATATCATAATTTACTCCTTTGTTTATTATATCAAAAGAAAGGTTAAGTCAATATGAACCCAACTTTAGTTTTTGGCGTAGATCTAAGCCAATTAGAATTAAATTTACAAAAAATAAATAAAGCCACGCAGACTTTTAGTGATCATTTAGCTAATTCTATATCAAAAGGTATAGCATCTATCAAAAATGCCAACGAAAGCTTAAAATTCAAAGTCGATCTAAAAGATATAGCACAAACAAAGCAGAAGATAAAAGAGATAGAATCTAAAATCAAACAAGCTGCTAAAGTTAAGCTAAATTTAGATATCAAAGAGGCAAAAGAGAAATTATGGAACTTAAAAGAAGAAGCCGTTGGCCTATTTGGTAGTTTTAAAATGATACAAGCTCCACTAAGTTCTGCTATTGATTTTGATGCATCAATGACTGAGCTTAAGAAGTTTGTAGATTTTGCAAGTCAAGAAGAGCAAAGAGCCTTTGAAAATTTCGCCAAAGCTAAAGCTATGGCTATAGGTGAGAGTACAGCAGATATTATACAAGTAGCAGTTGGTGGGAGCCAAGCTGGATTTAGCGGTATAGATTTACAAAAATACACAGATATGATCTCTCAAATGAAAGTTGCTTATGGCATCAGTGCTCAAGCAGCTGCTGAGATAGCAAACACTTGGCAAACTAACTTTAATCTAAATTTAGATGAGCTAAAGGAGTTAGGCGATGTGGTTAATTATTTAGATAATAAAATGACAAATGTCGCCGCAAAAAATGTCGGTGAAATTTTACGCCGAAGTGGTGGTGCTGGTAGCTTAGCAGGATTAAAGCCAAAAGATTTAGCCGCCTTTGCAGCAGTAACTGATAGTTTAAAGATTAGCTCTGAAGTAGCTGGAAGTAGTCTAAATAGCTTTTATAATGCATTAAGAACTTTAAAAACTAAAGGAAAAGAGCAATTACAAAGTATAGGCGTTGATTTTGATGAGTTTAATGCTATGATGCAAAAAGATGCTACTAAGGCAACGCAATTCTTGCTAAACACATTAGCAAATTTAGATAACGATACACGAGCTGGTTTTTTAGATAAACTTCTTGGTGCTGGCGAAGACTTTAGCACAATCGCCAAAATCACAGGCAACATACATTTATTAAATGATGCTTTAAAAATGAGCAATGATAGTGCTGCAAAAAATACAATGAATAAAGAGCTAGAACAAAAATTAAGCTCAGCTGCTTCAGCAATTGATAGATTTAAAGCCTCTCTTGAGGTATTTGCTATAAATATTGGTCAAATATTTTTACCAATATTTAACACCGTTATAGATGGAATAAATGACATATTTAGCTTTATAAATAGAATACCTATGTTATCAAAAATTTTAGGCGTTGCTTTAGGGCTTTTTGCTACCACTACAGCTGTTATTACTACTTTTAAAATCGCCAAAGCTGCGGCGACTTTAGTAGTGCTTCAATATAAATCAGCTTTGGCATTAATGCCGATGAGTTGTTTAAAATATATTGCTGGTATTAAAGGGTGCATTGCTAGCAGTGCTAGTTTTTCCTTTAGCTTAGCAACTGCTAGATTAAATTTGGCTCTCTTTTTAGGAGCATTAAAAGCTAAGGCTTTAATAATTTTTAGTAGTGCTTTAAATTTTGTTAGTGTAGCAATTAGAGCTGTTAGTGTAGCTTTGATGAGCAACCCAATTGGATTAATTTTAGGTGGGATTGCTATTATTGCTGGGCTTATTATTGCTAATTGGGATAGAGTAAAGTCGTGGTTTAATAGCTTTATATCGTGGATAAGCCAGGTTTTTAATGAGCCATTAAGCAAAATTAAAAGCTTATTTACCAATATCTTTAATAATTTGGGGCTAAATTTAAGTAGCTTTATAAATATAGCTTTTGCTCCATTTAATGCAATTTATGAGAGCCTAAAAGCTTCATTTGAATATCTAAGCAACAAAATATCATCAATAACAAATATAGCTAGTAAAGTTAAAGATTTTTTTGGTTTTGGTGATAATGAGCAAGTTCCTACTCAAAATACAAATGGGGCTATAGAAACCATCAAAACAAACCAGATACAAAATCAAACTAGCAGCAACAAGGTAATAACTGATAATAAAGTTATAAATATTAATTTAAATAACACAAACGCAACACCTCAAAATGTAGCAAAAGCAATACAAAATAGTAGCTATAGCTTTGATGATTAGGAGAGAGTATGTATCAAATTAGCATAGATGAAAATATATCTAGAATACTAAAAACTACTAAATTCACAAAACGCCTAAGACCAGACTTTGGCTTAGAGCGTTATATTGATAAAAGAGCAGATCTGCCAACGATTTTGGATTTAAAAAGAGAGCTTTTAGAGCAATTAAATAGATACGAGCCACGCATAAATCCGACTAAACTTACCATAACTGCATCGCAAAAGGGCTTTGTCGATATAGATTTAGAGTATGAGATTTTAGAAAGTGGGGTTGTAGCAAGAATTTATTATACATTGTAAAAAAAAGCTAAATTTATAGGTATATTTCTCTTTTATAAGGAGAGATATGCTAATTCCAAATTTCATAAAAGATTTTGATATAGAACAAGAAAAAGCCAAAATTTTACAAGCTTTTAAAGAGCGTAGCGGTAAGCTAGATTATATCCCACTAATAGGCGATGACTACAGCACTTTAACAGATATATATTTAGAACAATTAGCACAATATTTTGAAACTTGGAATTATATTATTTCACAAAATTATATACAATTTAGCAGTGGCGAGTATCTAGATGCTTTAGTGGCTTTAATAGGTATCACAAGAAAAGAAGCCACAGCACCACAAGCTGATATTACTATTAGGGCAAATAGCCCTACTTTTTTACCAAAGGGGACAAAATTTCACGATGGAGCTGGACATTTTGCATATTTATTTCATAATGTAAATATTGATGACACGCTAGAAGCTAATGCCAGACTTGAAGCTGGATGGAGTTCTAAAGAGAGCTATGAGACAATAAATCTAGAGATAGATAATATCTACATTGATAGCATAGAGCTTAAAAACGAATTTGTTGGTTATGAAGTGCGTGAGAGCGATGAGGATTTAAGAGCTAGGTTTTTATTAGCTTTGCACAGATTCTCAACAGCTGGCAGTAAAGAGAGCTATGAATTTTATATTTTAAGTATTGAAGGTATAGAAAAAGTCAGCGTCCGTAATGGCGGTGCTGGAGTTGTAAAGATAGTATATAAAAGCAAATTTGATGACCAAACAACTAAAGATAAGATAAATCAAGCCCTAATAGGTCGCATACCACTTACTGATAATTTAGAGTTTGTAAGAGCAAATGAGATAGCACTAGATTTACATATACAAATAGAGCCAACAAGCGATTATAACTACACATTAGCACAAAATGAGTGCGATGCAAATATCAAAACTCTATTTAGCTCTTTAGATATCGCATATACTCCGCACAGTAGTGCTATTATTGATGCAGCGTTTAATAAATACTGCTCTAAGGTAGAGATAGTAACACCGATTCCGCAAGTAAATGCTGATGATATTCTTATTTTAAATTCACTACAAATCACAAAGACTTAAAATGGATTTAAGAGCTTATAATGATAGTTTATATAGAGCCGATGAGGTTATAAATAACAATGTAAAAGCTCTATTAAATATTGATAATAAGCTATTTTATCAGCCAAACTCAACTAATTTTGAAGCTTTAGCAAATATGTGGGGCTTTAAAGATATTGTTACAACAGAGTTATTAAATCAACCATTTAAACAATACTATTTTGAAGGTAGTTCAAATTCTCTAATAACAGCTATTAAAAATATATATGGCGGTTGCGAATTAAAACAGTGGCAAGACTACGGTGGCAATCCATACCATTTTAAAATTAATGTAAATATAGGCAAATATGGCTTTAATGGTGATTGGGCTGAGCTAGAAAGGGTTATAGAGCAGTATAAAAATGTCCGTAGTGTATTAGAATCTATAGATATAACTATCTATGCAAACACTTTAGCAATCTACACAGCAGTAAGCAGATTTGACGGCGAAAGAGTTACTATAAATCCATATATCCCTACAAATTTAGATAGAACCCTCGCTTTAGGTGTGGTTAGCTATTGCATTTTAGGCGAAGAGATTACAATTAACACAAAAGGAAAAATATGAGCAATGAACAAAAATACTACACGATAGTATCAAACAAAGGCAAGCAAGCAGTTATAAAAGCCTTAGCAAATAAAGAGCTAATAGATCTAACTACTATGAGTGTGGGCGATGGAGAAAATCCAATAGATGCAAACTGGGAGAGTTTGCCAAATGAAAAAGACAAATTTGGAATTACTCAGATTAAAATAGTTGATAATATCACTTTAGAAGTAACTGGAATTTTAAGTGCCCAAAAGGGCGGATATATGATTCGTCAAGCTGGATTATATACTAGCGATAATATACTCTTTGCTATTGCACAGCTACCACAAACAGCCAAACCTGTGCTAAGCGATGGAGCTAGTAAGGATATGACAATTAAATTTGTTATAACAATCGCTGATACAAGTGTAGTAAATTTAAGCATTGATCCAAATATAAACATAATCACACAAAGTCGCCTAGATGAGGTTATAGAGCTAAATGCTAATGAGCTAAGAGCGGAAATAGAAGATAAAGTAGATGCATTAAAGCAAGAGACAACTACAAACCTAGCAACTCTAGCAACTAAGGCTGATAAAACTACTACATATACTAAGACTGAAGTAAATAATCTAGTAAATGCTAAAGCCAATGCTAATGCTACTGTAAATCTTACAGGAGCTCAAAGCATAGCAGGAGTGAAGACCTTTACAAATAATATCGTGAGTCCGAACATCACAGCAATGCAAAACAGCATAAATACAATAAATACGAGTTTACGCACAGTGGTGAGCGAGACCTTTACGCCTTATTTGATATTGAAAAATGCTCCACTAGGATTTAAAGCCTTCTCACTTCAAGATAGGGCAGGCCAAAATGAAATAGACACTCTCCTTGAACAAGCCGTTAAATATCGCTTTTATCGTCTATATATCTATGGAACTGTAACAGGCAATA
>JAFVMP010000004.1 GCA_017506845.1 Campylobacter sp. | reverse complement strand
GTTAGTTCAAATGTTGAGAGATTGTTATTTGATAAATTTGGTGCAGTTAGAACCAAAGAGCTGATGGATAGCCTAGCAACAAATAAAAAATACGAACTAACAAACGATGAGCTAAATGTACTAAAAGCTGACTTTGACGCGGCATTTTGCACTGATGATGAGTGTATAGAAAATATCTCTAAAATGGCAAAATCAGGTATATTAATTGACCCTCATACTGCAACTTGTCTAAATTTAGTTAATGATGAAAATATAACTGTGATAACTTCAACTGCTCAATGGGTTAAATTTACTCCAAGTATGATCAAAGCGCTAAAAAATAGAACCAGCACCGATGAACTTGCTGATATGCAATTATTAGCTAGCAAATATCATGTAAAACTTCCAAAAAGCATAATTAAACTATTTAAAGAAGAGGCTATTCATACTGATATAGTCAAAAAAAATCAGATAAAATCAAATATTATAGAGTGGATAAAACAATGATAGTAATACCTGCACGACTAGCCTCTACTAGATTTGCCAATAAGATCCTTGCTGATATCGGCGGGGTTCCTATGTTTGTTAAAACTGCTCAGTTAGCAAATAAATGCGATGATGTTGTTGTGGCTTGTGATAATGAAGATATCCTACAAATTGCACAAAAATTTGGAATAAAAGCGATAATGACTAGTAAAGCTCATGATAGTGGCACTGATAGAATTAATGAAGCGGTCAAAAAGCTTGGACTAAAAGATGATGAAATTGTAATAAATTTACAAGCAGATGAGCCGTTCTTTGAGGAGAAAAATCTAAGCAAATTTAAAGATTTTACCTCTCAAAGAATAAATGATGGTGCATTTATGACGAGTTGCTTAAAATTTGCTAGCTCAGAAGAGGCTCAAAATCCAAATTTAGTCAAGGTAATCACAGATATAAATGATTATGCTATATACTTTTCACGCTCATTAATTCCATATCCACGTAGTCGCTGTGATCTGTATAAAGCGCATATTGGAATCTATGGTTATAGCGTTAGCACATTAGCACAGTTTTGTGCACTTACAACTAAAGAACTAGAAAACATAGAAAAGCTCGAACAGCTTCGTGTTATCTCAAGTGCTAAAAAAATTGCAATGCTAGAGATAAATAGCCAAAGCATCGGCATAGATACTATTGATGATTTACGAGTCGCTGCTAATAAATTTGGATTTGAATCTACCCTGCTATGAGTGTCATTGCCAAAGAGCTAAGATCATATCCTAAGATCTATCATAAGCTACTATTATTATACATTATCATCTTAGCCGTATATGGCTCAATGTTTGCATACTCAGGACTGTTTTTTCTATTTATAAATTTTGCCATATGCTTCTTTGTATCAATGGCGCTTTATATAGATTTTAACGAACCTAAATTTGAAAAAATTATAAATTTATGGATACAGCTTAGTGCTACATATATCATGGTATCATCTATTTTGGTTTTAGGGTGGGGTTATGGATTTGAGCTATTTTTTCTTGAACTTATAGCTATTAACTACGCCTCACCTCTTAAGAATTTAGTCTTAAAAATTACGCTTCCACTATTGCAGCTTACGCTATTTATTATTTTATATTTTACCTTTAGCGGACTTGATGTAAACTATGGCTCTGAGACTATTAGACATATTAGTTTTATCTTTTGTTTTTGTATGATTGCGGTGAAATTTTTTGTATTACAAGATAACACTAGTACCATCTCGACTCTTGATATAATTGCTACACAAAAGCAAAATATCAGCTATAAAAACATTGCTGAGATTGACTATCTAACTGGTCTTTATAATAGAGCACCAATGAATGAAATTATCTCTAAACATTTTAAAATGCTCTCAAATCATCAAATTCATTCTTTAGCTATCATTTTATGTGATATAGACAACTTTAAAAATGTAAATGATACTTATGGACATATCTTTGGTGATATTGTTTTATCAAAAGTTGCTGAGATTTTAAATATTAAAATATCTAAATTTGGTAAAATTTGCCGCTGGGGAGGTGAAGAGTTTTTAGCTATTATTCCAGCACAAAACTTCAAAAAGTGTATCCAAATCGCAGAATCAGCCAGAATCGCTATCCATAGTGCTAACCCTGATAAAGTTCCTATTAGCGCAACATTTGGTCTGTTATATATCGAAAATGCTATCGAGATAAACGATGCTATAAGTATTACTGATAACCTACTCTATCGTGGAAAAAACCAAGGCAAAAACCAAGTTGTATCGGAAAAATATGAACCTAATCAAAGATAACCTAACCTTTAATTTTAAATTTATAATAACTCTATTTTTAGTTGCAACACTTCTATATTCTATTGTATTTTATCTAGTTGGTATGAGTGAACTATCAGTTATATCATTTCTTGGAATTTTTATCTATTTTATCTCACTTAAGGCTATAGATGATAATAATTATGATAGAGCATTTTTCTTAGCTCATCTTCATATAGTAATCTCATCGATGCTTGCTACTACTATACTTGGATGGGATTATGGATTTTACCTTATTATTATTGCAATTGCTTCGACTACATATCTAAATATTTTTAGAAAACGTATCATAAACTATCTATTAGCTGGATTTGATTTTATTGGTTTTATAGTTGTCTATATGATCTCAAATGTATATTTTCCAAAAGAGTCAGGCGACTTTTCACAAATATTTTATCTTAGCAATCTTGCTTTTTTATTGTTTTTGTTTGCGATGATTTTTAAAATTTACAATACTGTAAATCAGATAAATATCAAAGATCTTCACAAGCACAAAAATGAATTACGAACTGCTTCACAAACAGATCATCTAACTGGTCTAATTAATAAACGAGCCTTACACTCTATTTTAGCTAAAAAACATAATAAAACAATTACAATTGCTATGTGTGATATAGATAATTTTAAAAGTATAAATGATAAATTTGGTCATAACATCGGCGATGAGGTTCTAAAAACTTTAGCTCAAATATTCACAGATAACGCTAATAAATCTGATATCGTGTGTCGCTGGGGTGGCGAGGAATTTGTCATTGTAGCTACAAATACTAGTCGTAATAACTTTATTACTCAAATTCAAAATATCAGATTTATCATAAATAAAACACCAGTTAAAGTCTCTACCGATCGCTCAATTCACTTTACTGTGACATTTGGTATTTCTGATAGTGGAACTGACCCAGACAAGCTCACTGACCAAGCTGATAAACGCCTATATAAAGGCAAACGTAGCGTCAAAAACTGTATAATTACAAAATAAATTTACAATTTTTTCTATTTTATACTTTTGGTTTCAAAGTAGCTAATTGTTTAGATTTTGATTATATAAAATAAATAATAGTAAATTAAATTTATTTAAGAGTTATCTATTTAACTCATTATAAACTGCACATGATTGGCTATCTCCTAGCTTGCAACCCTTATCATAATATTTTATAGCTAAGCTTTTACCGCCTTTACCACTCTCATACAACACACCTAGATTATAACACGCATTAGCATTATTGCCATCACATGCTTTAGAAAACAGTTTGGCAGCTTTTGTATAGTCCTTTTTAACGCCCAAACCCTCCATATATAAAACACCTAAATTATAACATCCTAAAATATAATCACTTCTGCAAGCCTTAGCAAAATATTTGCTAGCAACTGCGTAATCTTGCTTAACACCCAAACCATCGCCATATACCACTCCTAGATTATAGCAACTATTTGCATATCCAGCATCACATGCTTTTTGATATAACTTAGCAGATTTAGTATAATCTTGCTCTACTCCCTTGCCATCTCTATATAAAATACCAAGACTAGCACAGCCAACAGCATCGCCTTTATCGCAAGATTTTTCAAACATTTTAGAAGCTTTTGTATAATCTTTTGCTACCTTATCACCAAAAAAATAGGCCCTTCCAAGGCTATTGCAAGCATTAATATCCCCGCTATTGCATTTTTGATCTAATAATTTTATATCTAACCGTGTAGCCATTGCTATTGTAATGAAAAATCCCATAATTAATACTATTTTTTTCATTATCTACCTATACAATTTATAAATTTTTATTATAAAACCGGCATAAATTTGAACTTATCCTTATAAGATTATAGCGATAAATCATATAGATAAGTTCAAAAATTATTTATTTTATGCCAATTTCATGAAATTTACTTTTTCATACTTCCTGTTTTATTAAATCTATCATGCCAACTCAATGCTTCACTTAATATATGCGGAGTATGGCCTGGTTTTGGCTGAGCGCATGCTCTATCAAAATAGTCTTGCAACATATCTCTATAATCAGGATGAGATATAGCTATCATCTTTTGCGCTCTTTCTCTAGGGCTACAACCTCTAAGATCAGCATATCCATACTCTGTTACAACTACCATAGTATCATGTTCAGTATGATCTACATGGCTAACAAATGGCACAATAGCTGAGATAGCACCACCTTTTGCTACTGATGGAGTTAAAAATAGAGATAAATATCCATTTCTAGCAAAGTCACCGCTACCACCTATACCATTCATCATCTGCGTACCCATAACATTTGTAGAGTTAATATTACCATATATATCAGCCTCTAGCATACCATTCATTGCTACTACTCCAAGGCGTCTTACTAGCTCTGGACTATTTGAGATCTCTTGTGGGCGAAGGATAATATGCTCTTTATAAAAATCAACATTATTTCTAAATTCCTCTACGGCTGCTGGGCTAAGTGATAGAGCTGATGCTGAAGCAAGATCTACTGTGCCATCTTTAACTAAATCTAGCATACCATCTTGGATAACTTCTGAATAGCACTCAAGCCCTTTATATCCAGCTTTACTTAGAGCAGCTAAAACTGCATTTGCTACATTACCAATACCGCTTTGAAGTGGTAGAAGTTTGCCTTTTGGCAATCTACCAGCAGCCTCTTCAGCCGCAAAGAATTTAGCCACATTATCGCCTATTGCTATAGATACTTCATCAAGTGGAGTAAAACTATTTAATCTATCATCAGTTGAACTTAAAACTACACCTACAACCTTATCAAAATCCACACTCATATATGGCTCACCTATGCGGTCTCTAGCAGTTTTTAGTGGGATTGGCTCACGAAATGGCGGTTTAGCTTGAACATATATATCATGGAATCCATCTAACTCTTTTGGCTGTTTTATATTTAGCTCTAAAATTACATTTTTAGCAGCATTTAGCCATGCTTGGTTATTGCCTACTGAAGTAGTAGGGATCAATTTGCCATCTTCAGTAATACCTGAAATTTCAATTACTGCAAAATCCATATCACCAAAGTATCCACACTCTACTTGCCACGCAAGAGAAGATAGATGCACATCAAGATATCTAGTCTCACCTGAGTTTATAAGACCTCTCATACTAGGGTCTGTATTAAATGGAGTTCTAAACTCAACACAATTAGCCTTAGCTAGCGCTCCATCTAGATCCACATCAGTACTAGCACCTGAATATATGCTGATTTTATACTCACTACCTGCTGCGTGAAGCGCCTCAGCTCGTGCAGCTATTGCTAATGGAACATACAGTGGGCTACCAGCACCGACAAATCCACTAAAACCGACTTGAGCTTTATGCGGAATAAGCGCTGCTGCCTCATCAGCTTTAATAAGCTTAGATATATATCTAGGGTCTTTGATACGACTAGTATCATTTAATGTATTGTCAATCATTATTCATCCTTTAATTAAATTTTTATCTTTATTATAAGCAAACTTTCTATAATTTTTCTTATAGTATTAGCAGTAGAAATTTATTTTAAGCAAAATTTAATATTTATACCGATTTTCTTACCATTCCGGCTTCAACTAAAAAACAACTTGGCTGATACTCTACCTTTCTTATCTTATCATATTTTGCATAGCTTAATACTAATTCATCTTTTGCCCGTGTAACTGCTACATAAAACAGCCGCCTCTCCTCTTCTATATCGCTCATTAAGCGTGAATTTGGAAATCTACCTTCTGCTAAATCCACAACAAATACTAAATTAAATTCTAATCCCTTGCTAGCATGTACAGTAAGTAGATTTACACCATCTCCCTCACTTATCTCACTCTTTCCTAAAGTTAAAAAATTATAAAAATTATCAATACTACTATGACGCTTACTAATCTCTAAAAGCACTCTAGCTTTTGCCATTATCCGCTCTATTGCGCTGCATTTTAGCTCGCTATCGATATTTCCATTTCTTAGCGTAGCTCGCTTAGTAGCTAGATTATCAACTATTATATTATAAATTTTTGATTGCATAATAGAACTTATAATCTTACTTGAGTTTAGCTCATTATCTATAGTATAGATTAAATTTCGAAGTTCAAATAAAAATATCGCTCCATTTTGATTTAAATTTGAGTAATTCAGCGCAGGAGAAGCCATAAACTCATCATCAAATCCAAGACTAGCAAAGCGATTTGATGGCATAAATTCACTAAAATCATCAAAAAGACCCAACTGATAATTTTGTTTTTTAGGTGCTAATTTGGCACTTTTTTTATCAGGATGAAGTAGGCCTTTTATAATATCCCCATGTCCTGCTGAACTTAAAATATCAAAAAGCTCTTTAGCATGCGCATTACCAATTCCACGAGCATACTCCATTATATGAATAAAAGCCATAATATCTTTAGGATTAACTAAAATAGCTACCAAATCAATAAGTGCCTTTATCTCACGAGCCTCAAAAAAGCTTACCCCGCCCTTTCTTTTACAGCTTATACCCTGCTCTTTTAATGCTACTTCCAATCCATCAGCACTAGAATTATTGCGAAAAATTATGGCAATATCGCTTTTATGATATCTACTCTTTGCGATTATCTCAGCTACTGCACTATACTGGACAAAAAGCTCATCATATACTAATAAAACAGGAGATTTAAACTCACCTTCACGACTTACTTCAAGCGATTTTGGATATAGCCTTGGATTATTAGCTATTACTTTATTTGCTAAGGCTAGGATTTTAGCGCTTGAGCGATAATTGATATTAAGAGAGTAGATATTTGCACCTATATATCTTTCTTTAAAACTACCAATAATCTCTATATTTGCTCCATTAAATGCATAAATACTTTGATCAAAATCACCAACACAAAACAAACTTTTAGTATTAAATGCATCTATTAATGAGCCTTGAAGCGAATTTGTATCTTGATACTCATCAACTAAAATTTCATCAAAGCAGATTGCAGAGCCGTTTTTTAATTCATTACGCATTTTAATAAGCAAATCATTAAAATCAGCATAATTAAACTGTACCTTTGTCTCTTCAAATTCACGCAAAATATCATCATAAATTGCAGCAAATTCAGCCTGATCTGGATAATTTAAAGCAAACCAATCCTCAAAACTTTCATTATTTACACAGCTATTGCAAAATAGCGAATAAATATCATACAAATACGCACCGCTATAACCCTTTGTATCACTAATTCTATGGAATTGTCTTCTATCTGTTATGCTCTTTAATAGTGTTTTAAGCTCGCTTGGTTGCTTTAAAATTACCCCTTTGCCTAAGCTTTTTAAAAGCAGATTTGAGACTGAGTGGAATGTGCCAGCTCTAATTTGTTTTATAATTTTACCATCAAAATATTTCTCAAGCCTCTCAATCATCTCACTAGCTGCTTTATTAGTAAATGTTAAAAGCAGTATCTTATCAGCACTTATATCAGAATTTAAAAGGTGAGCAATCCGTGCTACAATAGTGCTAGTTTTACCTGTGCCTGCGCTTGCAATTATTAAATTATAACCCATTGCTGCTGTGGCGGCTCTATATTGCTCCTTATTT
>JAFVMP010000096.1 GCA_017506845.1 Campylobacter sp. | reverse complement strand
GTTCTTTCCTGTACCGCAAGTTGCATACTTAACTGCGTTTTTGTTAGTAGCAAACACAACTTGAGCAAATTTGAAGAGCTGAGGAATATAGTCCTTTCCCTGATTACGAATCATCTGCTCAACCGCCTGATCTACGTCAACGGTAGGAGCTTTGCATTCAATAACGGCAAAAGGAATACCATTGACAAACAGAACGATATCGGGACGTGCGTTTTTCTGTTTGTCCCAGCTATCGCAAGAGAACTCCTCGGTTACATGGAAAACATTGTTTTCGGGCTGCTCCCAGTCAATATATTTCAAATTAAAGCTTTTAGCCGTGCCGTCAACAAGCTTTTCGAGGTAGCTCTTGCCAAGCATCAGCGAATCATAAATCTTCTCACTTGTGCGGACAAGGCCGTCGGTAAGAGGCTCGTCCAGTTCAGATATAGCGCGTTCAACATTCTCTGCAGTAAACTTGTATGTAATACCGCCGTATGTGAACTGATTAAGCTTATGAAGCTGCGAACGAAGAACATCCTTCAAGATAACGTCATAAAGCCCTCCGCGCTGAGCTACACACTCTTCAGGAGAGATATATTGATATCCCAGCTTACACAAGAGTTCTATGGCTGGGTATTTGCTGATATTATCTTCAAGATATAAATCTGATTGTGATTTGTAGCTCATTAGTTTTCTCCTAAAACATCATCTTATTTTCTTTTGTTAGCTTTATTTCTCGTCATATTTAAAAAGGTTTTATAATCCTTCTTTTCCTCATCAATAAAGTCATCATATTGGACGCCAAAATCCGGACAAATTTTATTAATTTTTGAAAAGTCTGTGCCTTTTATTGCGTCATCAATCCCATAATCACTAACAAATGAGTATATCTCCTTCTTTATATTCGAAATCAACGCCTCATTGTCCTTAAATAAATTTATTTCTCGAACAGATAACATTTTAAATCGTCCGGCCATTCGTCTTTTTAATATTTGTAAGGCTTGGCTTGTTCTTATAACATCAATAATATTATCAAAAAATGCATCAATAATTTGTTTTTCGTTTGGATTAGATATTCCCATTTGAGCACCCCTTACCAAAACGAAAATTTCGTGTAAATCTCCGTAATATTTGTCTAACTTCAAATAATATGCATTAATGTTTTCGACCAACCACTTGTCAAATAAATTTGATTTTGACAGCTGTGGCAAAAAGGTTTCTGTATGCAAAAAATCAAAATTTTCCATCAGTTGCTTTTAAATTAACATCGCAAAAAGGTGTAGGATATTCAGTATTTGCATGCAAAATAGTGATATCTTCTAGTGCTACATTGGTAGTAAGAATATTAAAAACATCTCTAATTTCAGCCATTGTAGCCATTCCAGTTGATAAAATTATTGGTTTTTTAAATTCAGCAATAGTACGAAGTAGCGGTAGATTTGTTAGTTCGCCACTTGGGATTTTAAATTTGCTCAGACCAAGCTCAAAAAGCAAATTTGCTGAATCAATATCAAATGGAGTAGATAAAAACTCAATTCCAATATTTTTGGTATGCTCTATTAGTTTAGTATGGGATTCAATGCTTAGCTCAAGAGCCTTTAGCATCTCATATTGGCTCTGTTTAGAATCTGTAGTTTGCTTTTGATAGTCTGCCTTTAAAGCAGTTTTGCTAGCTAAATTTTCAGCTTTAAAGGTTTGAAATTTAACAGCATCAGCACCAGCCTTTTTAGCTTCATCTATTAATTTTTTAGCTGTGTTTAAATCTCCATTGTGATTTACTCCAGCTTCTGCTATTATATAAACTTTTTGCATAGCTTACTCAAAGTCGCTAAGTTCTAAAGGCTTAGCAAATTTAAGATCTTTTGTAGCTTTTTTGCCAATGGCTTGTTCATAATATCGTGGGTGAAGACCTTGAGCTGGGCGAATAGAGCGGATATTTTCAGGGGTTAAAATTTCTCCTTTTTTAATATCTTTTGTTACAAAAAGCGATCTAGCATATTTACGATTTTGCTCGCTAAAGCTATAATCAACCTTACCAAGGGCTTTATATGCATTTTTAACCGCTTGAGCCATTGCGCTAAATTCATCTTTGTTTAGCGAAAATCCGCTATCTTCTCCACCTAAGGCTCTGTCAAGAGTAAAGTGCTTTTCAATTACACTAGCTCCAAGAGCTACAGCAGTGATTGGTACTTCTAAGCTCATTGAGTGATCGCTTAGCCCAACCTTTACACCAAGTGGAGCAAATCTAGCCATCATATCAGAGATAGTTGCAATATTCATATCTTCTATTTGAGCTGGGTAGTTAGAGGTACATTTTAGGATTGTAATATCGTGATTACCAACACTTTTGCATGCGTCAATTGCCTCATAAATTTCATCAATTGTAGATACTCCAGTAGATATTATCATTGGCTTTTTATGCTTTGCAGCATATCGAATAAGTGGATAATCCATCGCTTCAAAAGAGGCTATTTTGTAGCGACTAACATTGATGCTTTCTAAAAAATCAACTGCGCTAAAATCAAACGGTGTGCTAAAAAACTCAATCCCAATCTCATCAGCATAGGTTTTAAGATCAGCTTGCCACTGCCATGGCGTATAGGCTTTTTGATATAGTTCATATAGACTTTGACCAGCCCACAAGCCATCATCTCTAGTCATAAATATCTCATCACGACAATCAATCGTAATAGTATCTGCTGTGTATGTTTGAACTTTAATAGCATCAGCACCGCACTCTTTGGCAGCTTTGATAATTTTAAATGCTAAATCCTTATCCCCGCAGTGATTAGCTGACATTTCAGCTATAACAAATGGATTCATGATAACTCCAAATTTGATTTTATAGATTGTATCTAAAAAAGGTCAAAATATAGCTACAAATGTAGAAATTTAATCTAAATTTTAATCCAAATCCAAATCGCCCAAAGACAAGATGAGCAAATTTGGTAGTTTTTAGTTTATTTTATAAACTAGAGGAATTTGAATTTGCATTGTTTTATCATGTTTTGGAAAGCTTTTAGCAGCAGCTGTGATAGTGGCTATAGCAGCATCATTTAAAGCTTTATGTTTGGAAGCTTTTAGTATTTTAAGAGATTTTAGCTCCATATTTTTTGTCCAAATAAACTCTACTAAAACCTCTCCTTGTTGTTTTAATCTTTTAGCAGCACGAGGATAGATATGGTTTTTATTTATAGCTGATTTTATTGCAGCTAGCACAGGGTGATTTGTAGCGCTAGAGATATTAAAACTCTCTATCTGTTGTGTTTGCTGTGCTGGAGCT
>JAFVMP010000095.1 GCA_017506845.1 Campylobacter sp. | reverse complement strand
CATGGTGGGATATTTATGCTGATTCTTCGCCATTTTATGAAAATAATTATCAACCAGAAATTTATACTCAAATACCAGTTGATTTTTATAATTTTAATCATATTCGCCTTGGATTTTTACATGATTCAAATGGCAAAGGTGAGCTAGAATCTCGCTCGTGGAATCGTATCTATAGCTCGTTTGAGTTGGATTTTGGCAAGTTAAGTTTAACTCCACGGCTTTGGCTTAGGCTACCTGATAATGAAGATGACAATCCAGCTATTGTTAAATACAATGGAATTATTGATTTAACTGCATATTATAAGCTGCCTAGTGGTTCATTTATCCAAAGCATTTTTAGTAATAATCTACGCTTTGATAAGGAAAATAAAAGCTCATTTGAGTTACGATATCTGCATTATATTGGGGATGGATTTTATATTTATTTAAGCGGATTTAGCGGTTATGGATATGAGCTGGTGTATTATAAGAAGTATCAAAATCGCATTGGAATTGGTATTGCATTTAGATAAGTTTTGATTTGCAATATATTAAAATGGTTTAAAATTAAATTAATAGTTAGTCGTAAATTGTCTTTGCAAGAAAAATAGCTAAAAATAAAAAAGCACAATATAAAGAGCGATAAAAAAAAGAGATTGAAGTCTTCATTAATATCTATAAAAAATAGATGGCATTAAATTAATAACATTCTCAACTACTTTAGCGGTTGGGAATGTTACTTAAATAGATATTAACTTGTTAAATTTATAATTCAAACAAAATCAAGCTCTTACACTCCTGTGATTTTAGCAAGTGTTTGGATAGTTTGAGTAAATTGGACATTCTCATCGGGATTTTGTTTTATGAAATCCTCCATCGCAGCTTTTTTGCTTATAGCATAATCTAACTCTTTATCTACACCTTTTTGGTAGGCGCCAATTCTGATTAATACCTCATTTTCTTTTAACATTGAAAAGAGTCGTTTAAATTTACTCGCATTTTGTCTATGCTCTTTAGTAATTACATCGTTCATAACACGGCTAGCTGAGTTTAAAATATTAATTGGAGGATATATCCCAAAGTCTGTTAGCTCTCTACTTAGTACGATGTGACCATCTAGTATAGAACGGCTTTGATCGGCTATTGGATCGCTCATATCATCGCCCTCGACTAAAACGGTAAAAAATGCCGTAATTGAACCTTTGCCATTCTCTTTACCGGCTCTCTCCATTAGCTGCGGAAGGAGCGTAAGAGCGCTTGGTGGATATCCTTTAGATGTTGGCGGCTCGCCTAAAGCTAGGCCGATTTCACGCTGGGCCATAGCAAAGCGTGTTACGCTATCCATCATAAATAGCACATCTTGCCCTCTATCTTTAAAATACTCTGCAACACTCATAGCGCAAAAGGCGCCATATTTTCTCATCAGTGAACTATCATCGCTGGTGGCTACTACTATTACTGTGTTGGTCAGGTCTCCGCCTAGATTTTTTTGGATAAATTCAGGCACCTCACGCCCACGCTCACCAATGAGCGCAATGACTTTGATTGGAGCTGTAGTATTTTTTACTATCATTCCCATTAGAGTGGATTTCCCAACTCCTGAACCAGCAAATATTCCAAGTTTTTGACCCTTTCCACAAGTTAGCAATCCATCAATACTCTTAACCCCAACACTAAAACATTCATCGATTAATCCACGTTTCATAGCTGGGATTGGCGGACGCATTATAGAGATTAGTTCCATACAGTTAATTGGCCCTTTATCGTCTTTTGGATTCATAAATGGATCAACTACACGTCCTAGTAAAGCCTCTCCTACTGGAATGCTCATCCCTTGATCGCTTGCATAGACTCTATCGCCAACCTTAAATCCCTCAACAAAGCCAAATGGGCTAACGCAAGCACCATTTTGATGGAGTTCTGTTACCATTCCTAGTTCAGTTTTATCGCTGTCGATACTAGTTATTTTTACTATATCGCCAATGCTTGGACGCAGACCAGATATTTCGATATTATTGGCATTAATGCGAGTTATTATGCCAAAGACGCTAGAGAGATTTACTTTTTTAGCGAGGCGATTTTTGATATTGTTTAGGCTCAAAATTTAACCGATTTTGGTGAATTTATTAGATCAAAGAACTCTTTGCGAGTCTCTGGATTTTTTATAAATGAACCACGCAGTGCCGAAGTTGTAGTGACTGAATTGATTTTTTCAACGCCTCGCATTTCCATACACATATGTCTAGCCTCTAGTACAACTCCAACACCTTTTGGATTAATCGCTTCTTGCAAGGCTTGCGCTATTTGTTCAGTCATCTGTTCTTGAATTTGTAATCTTCTAGCGTATATATTTACCATTCTTGGGATTTTGCTTAGCCCTACGACCTTTCCATCTGGAATGTAGGCTACATGTGCTCTACCGATTATAGGCAAAAGATGATGCTCACAAATACTATAAAACTCAATATCCTTGATTAAAACCATCTCATTATTGCTACTTTCAAACATCGCATCGCCTAGGATATCTAAAGGGCTTTGGCTATAGCCTTGAGTTATGAATTCATAGGCTTTTGCGACCCTTTTTGGAGTGTTTAGTAATCCATCTCTATTTGGGTCTTCACCCATGATTTCAAGCATCTTTTTTACGCAGTCTTGAAATTCAGTCATTCTGTTTTTATCAAACATAATTCACCTTAAAAAAATTTTGCATAATTTTACAATAATTTGACTTGAGAGCAAATAAATTTAGCAATTTATACTTAAATAAAGCAAAATTTTGATATATTATACGCTAAATTTTTGTCAAAAGGGAAAATAATGCAAGTTAATGCTAAACTTACAAATTCAGTAAATGTTACTGCGACAACAACTCTAACAGCAGATGAGATAAAACAAAAAGTAGAAAAATTAGCACAAAAAGCAGCTAAAAGTGTAAAAATTGATGGATTCCGCCCTGGTAAAGTGCCAGTAGCTGAAGTTATCAAAAGATATGGTAAAGATCTAGAAAACGATGCTCGTGGCGAACTTTATAGAGAATTTATAAGCGAATCTGTAAAATCAGTAGAGAGATCAAACTCAGATATAATTTCTGAACCAAGAGTTCTTAAATTTGATGAAAAAGATGGCAATATAGATATTGAAGTTGAAATTTCATTCCGTCCAAGTGTAGATGTATCAGGATATGAAGCACTTATCCCAAGCTTTGATGAGCCAAAAGCAGAAAAAAGTGAGATAGACGCTAAAATCAATGAATTTTTAAATATGATGGCGCCACTTGAAAAAGTAGAAAAAGATAGTTTAGAAAAAGGCGACTTTGCTAAATTTGATTTTGAAGGCTTCGTAGATGGCGTTGCATTTGATGGCGGCAAGGCTGAGGGATATGTGCTTGAGATTGGTAGTGGTCAGTTTATTCCAGGATTTGAAGATGGAATGGTTGGATTAAAAGTTGGAGAAGAAAGAGATGTAAATGTAACATTCCCAGCTGAGTATGGTGCAGCTCATCTTGCTGGTAAAGCTGCAGTATTTAAGGTAAAACTACATGAAATCCAAGGTAAAAAAATTGGCCAATTAGATGCTGAGGCTCTAAAAAAAGTTCTTCCAAATGAAGAAAATCCAACTAAAGAGATACTAGAAGAGCGCATTAGCAGCCAAATCAAAGCTGAAAAAATGGCTAAATTAGTTGCTGAGGAGCTAAAACCTAAATTCGCTGAAGCTGCTGTAGAAAAATTTAGCTTTGATCTACCAAATAACATAGTAGAACAAGAGATCGATATGCAGTTTAGAAATAATTGGATGAGTTTTAGCGATGAAGAACGCAAAAAATTCCAAGAAGACCCAAAAGCATTAGAAGAACAAAGAGCAAAATATAAAGATGATGCGCTAAAAAGTGTTAAACTTACATTTATTATTGATGAGCTAGCTAAAGTTCGCAATATTACTGTAGCTGATAATGAAATTTTACAAACAATCTATTTTGAGGCTTATAGATATGGAGTAGATCCAAAAGAGCATCTAGAAAACTATAAAAAACAAGGTATGATTCCAGCAATTAAGATGGCATTGGTAGAGGAAAAATTATTTACAGATCTATTTGGCAAAAAAGATGAGAGCAAATAATGATACCTTATGTAATTGAAAATGATGGCAAGGGAGAGAGAAGCTATGATATCTACTCTCGCTTGCTTAAAGACCGCATAGTAATGCTAACTGATGAGATAGAAGATCGTATGGCTAGTGCAATTGTAGCTCAGCTACTATTTTTAGAAGCACAAGATCCAGATAAAGATATCTATCTATATATAAATAGCCCAGGTGGTGTAGTAACTAGCGGTATGAGCATCTACGATACTATGAATTATATTAAACCAGATGTTTGTACTATCTGTATAGGTCAAGCTGCTAGTATGGGCTCATTTTTGCTAAGTAGTGGGGCAAAAGGCAAGAGATATATTTTGCCAAATGCTAGAGTTATGATTCATCAGCCTCTAGGCGGAGCGCAAGGTCAGGCTACTGATTTAGAGATTAGAACTAAAGAAATTCTAAGAATCAAAGAGAATTTAAATAGTATTTTAGCTAAAAATACAGGCCAAAAACTAGCAAAAGTTGTAAAAGATACAGACAGGGATTACTTTATGAGTGCCCAAGAAGCTGTGGAGTATGGTATCGTTGATACGATTTTGACAAAGAGTTTTAAATAAATTTTAAGGTGTTGAGATGGTTAAATTAGATGAAGATAAAAAAGCTAGGCCAGCTCCTAGATCGGCTGTAGCTAGAACTGGAATTCGCCCGACTGCTATGGGTAGCGATGATGAGAATGTTGATTTAAATAAATTCTCTTCTGCGGTTTTAAAGCAGTTGCTAGCTGAGAATATCCAGCCAACACCTGAAAATTTTGATATATATTTTAGAAAACTTTTAGAAAGTAAGCCTGCAAATTTTCAAAAAAAGGTCTTAGAGCTACTAGATTTTAGTAAAGAAGACAAGCTTGACCGTCAAGCCTTAATAGAAAAAGATATTAAAACTGGCTTTGCCCAGATTCGTTCTATGATGCAGATTATATCGCTTATTTATAAGAATTTAGGCATTATGAAAGGCATAGCTAAAAAGCGCCTAAATGAGATGAGCGCTAGTGCTAATCCGCTTGAAATTCAAGGCAATATCAAGGCTTTTGGTGAGGAGTTGGGTAAGCTAAATATTTTAATGGAGCGCCACATCGGAGCTATTAAAACTAGCTATGAAGAGGTTGATAAAATCTTTAAAAATGTTGAAGATAACTCTATTTATGACTCCAAATTTGAAGTTTATAATAAAAAATATTTACTAAAAGTTTTATACGATGAGTTTAATGATGTTAAACGCTATAAATACAATGTAAGCATCATGCTAATCCATGTTAAAGATAGTGTTTTAAACGAAATCCCAAGCCTAAAAGACAAAAACGGAATTTTACGAAATATTGCCAAAATTCTACTTAAAACATCACGCCGAAGCGATATTGTGGCTCACTATGGTGATGGTTGTTTTGCGATGGTGATGAAGCACACAGATCTTGAAAGTGCTAAAAAGGCAAGTCATAGGGTTGCAGAGCTACTTTATCAAACTACATTTTTTATGGGCGAAGATGAACTAGATATGGATATGGAGCTATCTGTTGGTTCGATTGACCCTGAGAGTAGTATAGAGGAGATTCTATCAGCTCTTCTTGATGCATTGCCTCGTAGCGGCAAAGGGTTAAAGCTATTTGAGACTGTAGAGAGCTAATATGGTTTTAGAAATTTTAGAATATCCTGATAAGAGGCTTTTTGAGCGTAGCGTAGAGGTGGATAAATTTGACACTGAACTAGGCGAGTTTTTAGATAATATGTATGATACGATGATTTTTAAAGGCGGAATTGGTTTAGCTGCTATTCAAGTAGGCAGACCAATTCGTGCCTTAATTATCAATCTAGTAAATGAGAATGAAGTTCAAGACAAAGGTGATTTGCTCGAAATCATTAATCCTAAATTTATAAAAAAAGATGGGGAGCAACTCTATCAAGAAGGCTGTCTGAGCGTGCCTGGATACTACGAAGATGTAAAAAGAGCTGCAAATGTGGTAGTAGAATATCAAGATAGATTTGGAGCTAGTCACACACTTGAGGCAGATGGTTTGCTAGCTGTTGCCTTGCAGCACGAAAATGATCACTTAGATGGACATCTATTTATAGAGCGAATTGGCTTTAATAAGCGTAAAAAATTTGATAAAGAGTATAAGAAAAAGTCAAAACAAAAACCATTATGAAAGCCCTAAAATGCGCCTGTTTGAACTCAAAGCTACATATAATTGATATAGAATCTACTTTGCTTAGAGCTTTGCCTGGATTTGAGATCGTTGGACTTGCTAGTGTAACTATCAAAGAGTCAGTAACCCGTGTCAAATCGGCTCTTGCAGCTTTGCGTGATTTTACTCTTCCAGCGATGAAAATCATCATAAATCTTAGTCCAAGTGATGTTAAAAAAGATGGCTCGCATTTTGATTTGGCTATTGCACTTTTGGTATTGCTGCAAAAAGAGCGTTTCGATAGTGATTATTTTGTATTTGGTGAGTTAGGTCTTGATGGTAGACTGCGTAGTTCAGCTGAGCTTTTTTCAGTTTTGCTTTTTCTTAGTACGCATGTCAAAAGTGCTAAAATATTACTTCCAAAGGATATTGCGCTTAGAGCTGCAATGATACCAAATTTTGAAGTTTATGCTGTGGAGAATTTGGCACAAGCAAGGGATTTTTTCTTAAATGATGAATTTAAAATTAGTTGCAAAGTCGATGCAACTCATCCAATTTTTGATAATGTCATCGAAATTGCAGGTCGTAAATTTGTTCCAAATTTACATTTTAAGCTCGATTTTATCGATATCAAAGGGCAAGAGCGTGCTAAGCGCGCTAGCATAATTGCAGCAGCTGGAATGCATAATATTTTATTTGAGGGAAGTCCAGGATGTGGAAAGAGTATGAGTGCAAAACGACTACCATATATTATGCCGCCACAAAGCCTAGAAGAGATTTTGCTAGCAAGTGCTTATGAGTCATTAAATTCAAATAGTAGTGATTTTAGCGCCATTAGAGCTTTTAGGAGTCCACATCACACAAGCACAAGAAGCTCAATTTTTGGAGGCGGAAGCAGTGCAGCAAAGATTGGCGAAGTCGCATTAGCCAATGGTGGCGTACTCTTTTTTGATGAATTTCCTTATTTTGGTAAGCAGATTTTAGAAAGCCTTAGAGAGCCATTAGAAGATTATAAAATTAATATTTCTAGAGTAAATTCAAAGGTTAGCTATGATACGAAATTTCTATTTGTTGCAGCGATGAATCCTTGTCCGTGTGGAAATGCATTTAGTAAAAATAATGTCTGCACTTGTAGTGATAAAGAGATTGCAAAGTATAAAAATGTTATATCTGGCCCTATATTAGACCGTATTGATATATATTGTGCTATGGGCGAGATTAATGATACAGATGTGCCAAGTTATAGCTCAAAACAGATGAGCGCAATGGTTTTAAATGCTTTTAAAAATCAGATTGAGCGTGGTCAAAGTGAGCTAAATGGCAAATTATGCGACTTTGATATTGCTAAGTTTTGTACTCTTGAGAATGCAGCAACAGAGATTTTAAGTAAAGCAATTACAAACTATCATCTAAGTCAGCGAGGAAGAAATAAAATACTAAAAGTAGCTCGTACGATTGCTGATTTGCGTGATGCTAAATTTATCTCAAAAGCAGATATAATCGAGAGTTTAAGCTATAGGATGAAGAGATGAAAAGACTTTATACTAATACGGCTAAATTTGATAAAAATGCTGTTGATGTACTAGGATTTAGCGAGTTAGTTTTACAAGAAAATGCTGCTCGTGCGGTAGCAGATTTGGTTCGTAAAGAGTTGAAAATTGGTACTAAAATCTTAGCGCTTTGTGGTAAAGGAAATAACGCAAGCGATGCAATTGCCGCACTTAGAATGCTTAGTGGCGAATATGAATGCGAATTGGTTTTACTTCAAAAAGAACTTAATCGCAATGCTCAAATTCAGCTAAATATCGCTAAAAATGTCGGTGTAAATGTTTTAGATTTAGATAGTTTAAGTAATTTTAGTGAGTTTGATTGTATAATAGATGGGATTTTTGGTAGTGGGTTTTGCGGAGAGATTGGTGAAAAAATTGCTAAAATTATAAAAATAGCAAATAGCTGTAGCGCTCTTAAAATTGCTGTAGATATACCAAGCGGAATAAGTGAAAATGGAGCCGTAGCAATAAATGGAGCGTTTAGGGCAGATTTTACCGTTTGTATGGGGGCGTTAAAGCTTGGGTTATATGCAGATGCTGCTAAAGATTTAGTAGGGCAGATTGTGCAGGCAAATTTAGGTTTAAATGAGAGCAAATTTAGTTTTGATGATAGCGATTTTTTAGTATTTTTAGATGATTTAATTTTACCTAGTAGAGATATAGAAAATGTAAATAAAGGCGACTTTGGTCATGCATTTATTGCTTGTGGAGATATGAGTGGAGCAGCGCATATTGCGGCAAATTCGGCGCTTAGAATGGGGGCTGGTAGAGTAAGTATAGCAAATTTGACTAAAAGTGTTCAAGGGCTTAGTAGTTTAAATTTAGATCCACAGATTATGCTTAAAAGCAGTTTTGATGGTGCAGATGCTGTGGCTTTTGGAATGGGGCTTGGTGAAGTTGAGTTTGATTTTATGAATTTACTCAAAAAGCCATGTGTAGTGGATGCTGATGCATTTTATAAGCCTTGGATTTGTGAATTTGCTAGAAGTAATAAAGCTATTTTAACTCCGCACCCAAAGGAGTTTAGCTCATTGCTTAAGATTTGCGAAATAGGTGAATTTGATGTAGGGCAGATCCAAAATAACCGTTTTGAGCTAGCTCGCAGATTTAGCTCTAAATTTCTTGCTACACTTATACTAAAAGGGGCAAATCCAATAATTGCTCAAAATGGCGTGCTATATATAGCGCCACAGGGCAATGCAAAGTTGGCAGTTGGCGGTAGTGGCGATGCATTAGCTGGAATAATTTTAGCCTATTTAGCAGGTGGATTTAGCCCATTAAATTCGGCTATAAATGGCGTCCTAGCTCATCAAAAATCAGCTCAAATTTATAAGGGTAATAGCTATAGCTTTACCCCAAATGATATTATAGAAGGATTAAAATGGTTGTAAAAAATATTGCGGTTTTATTTAGTGGAAGTGGCTCGAATTTGCAAGCCATATTAGAAAAAGTTCATGGTAAGATTTTTAAAGGCATTAAGATTAATGTTGCTTTGCTAATTTGCAATAATCCTGATGCTAAAGGGATTGAGCGCGCGAAAAAATTTGGTCTTGATACTGTGATAATTAATCATAAAGATTATGCTAGTAGAGATGAATTTGATAAAGCAGTAGTAGATGAGATTAATAAATATAGTATTGATTTGACTATTTTAGCTGGATTTATGAGAATTCTTACGCCTATATTTACTGATAATATTAAAGCTATTAATTTACATCCAAGCATTTTGCCGCTATTTAAAGGAGCACATGCTATAACAGATAGTTATAATAGCGATATGCAAATAGGTGGAGTAAGTGTACATTGGGTAAGTTCTGAGCTAGATGCTGGAGAGATAATAGCACAAAAGAGCTTTGCTCGCAAAGATAAAACCCTGCAAGAGTGGGAGGAAAAAATTCATAAAATTGAGCATAAACTACTACCAAAAACAATTATAAAAATTCTAACAAAGGATAAAAATGCTTGAGTGGATCTATATGCCCGAGGCGTGGATTAGCTTAATGACGCTAACTGCACTTGAGATAGTTTTGGGTATTGATAATATCATATTTATAGCAATTTTATGTGGCAAATTGCCAAATGAACAAAGAGATCGTGCTAGAGTAATTGGTCTTGGGCTTGCAATGATAACTAGAATATTATTATTACTTAGCCTATTTTGGATTATGAAGCTTACTACGCCGCTATTTAGCGTGATAGGGCAAGAAATTTCGGGGCGTGATATTGTGCTTATTGCTGGAGGGTTGTTTTTGATAGCTAAATCCACTCTTGAGTTACACTCACACGCAGTAGGTGAAAACGAAGAACAAAGTATGGCTAGCAGGGCTGGAGCTAGCTTTATGATGATTATTATTCAAATTGCTATACTTGATATTGTCTTTTCTCTTGATAGTGTGATTACAGCTGTAGGTATGGCTGATCATATCGAGATTATGATATTAGCAGTTATATTAGCAGTTGGCGTTATGTTGCTGGCTAGTGGTGCTATTAGTAGATTTGTTGATGCTAATCCTACTATTAAAGTATTAGCACTTGCATTTCTTATCATAATAGGTGTAGCATTAGTGGGCGAAGGATTGGAGTTTCATATACCAAAAGGTTATATATATTTTGCTATGGCATTCTCTTTGGCAGTAGAGATGATAAATCTTTATTCTAGAAAAAAGAGAGAAAATTAATAATATTGCTTAAATTTGGAATAATTTTTCAAATTTAAGCTAAATTTAATTGACAAATGATTTTTTTTTGTATATAATTTCAACTCTTTATTTGAAGTAGCGAGACTATACTTCGGGGTGTAGCGCAGTCTGGTTAGCGCACTTGGTTTGGGACCAAGGGGCCGAAGGTTCGAATCCTTTCACCCCGACCATGTGGTGAGTGTAGCTCAGTCGGTTAGAGCATCAGATTGTGGTCCTGAGGGTCGTGGGTTCGATTCCCATCACTCACCCCACTTTATATGGGAAGGCTGCGCTTGTAGCTCAATTGGATAGAGCGACAGACTTCGGATCTGTAGGTTGTGGGTTCGAGTCCTACCTGGCGCACCACTTTAAATATAAGAGCTGAGTTTCTTATGCGCTCATAGCTCAGCTGGATAGAGCAACGGCCTTCTAAGCCGTAGGCCAGAGGTTCGAATCCTCTTGGGCGTACCACCTTGTTAAGCTTTTGCTTGACAAACCTTATTATTGTTGCGGACGTGGTGAAATTGGCAGACACGCCAGACTTAGGATCTGGTGCCTTACGGTGTGGAGGTTCAAGTCCTCTCGTCCGCACCACTTAAATTCAATCTAAAAATTATTTTATACTTTATAAGTAAGTCCAAATTTATTATTGAAAATCATAATAATATTTATATTATTAAGTTTATTTTGTTTACTCTTAATAAATAACATTTTACAATAATAATGAATTTATTAAGCACGCAAATAAAACTCACAAGAGGTAATTTACCCCCCCCCTTTTTTTTTTACAAATATCTACAATGACATATACTTATTTATTTAAAATAGCCATAAAAAGTATATATTCATTGTAATCTATTATATAGTAATAACCCTCACCTACTCAATCGGCAACAACACCATCGCAGCTCTAAGATTGGGTGTTGCATTGTTTTTATTAATTACTAAATAGACAAAATTTCATTAGTGAATATAAGCTATTTTGGCTTAATACTTAATAGAATTGATATTTTATATAGTAGATATATTAAGTAAATTTTTGTATAATTTCTACTTAACTTTTAGGAAGGAGTTAGTATGCAAGGTTATTCTTTAGCTTCATCTACTTGGGATGAAAAAGAGTTAAATGCCATAAATGAAGTTATCAAAAGCGATATCTTTACTATGGGAAAAAAAGTCGCACAATTTGAGCAAGATTTTGCTAAATTTGTCGGTTCAAAATATGCTGTGATGACAAGTTCTGGTTCTACAGCCAATCTAATTGCAACTGCAGCACTATTTTATACTAAAAATAATAAATTACAAAGAGGCGATGAAGTCATAGTT
>JAFVMP010000094.1 GCA_017506845.1 Campylobacter sp. | reverse complement strand
TAGTGTCGTTGAAGATGATTTTGGAATTTATTATGATGCTACGCAGCCAAGCCAACTTGAGCATATACTTGTTACGAGTGAATTTAGTACCAAAATTATTTGCGAAGCTAGGTGGTGTATAGATTTTATCATTTCTAATCATATATGCAAATATAATAACGCCCCAGATATCACTACTGCTCAAGTTCAAAAATACGAACTCCAAAATAATTCAAATATTTTAATAATCGCCCAAACTCATGGCGATGCATCGCTAGAGTACGGCCTGGCTAATCAATTTAGCACTCTTGATATGATAAATGCAGCAATAAATGAAAATCCAAATTCAAATATCTTGCTAAAAATTCATCCAGATGTATTAAGCGGTAAAAAAAAATCTGATATTGATATTGCAAATTTACCTTCACAAATTAAAATAATTAGTGAAAATATAAATCCAATTTCGCTACTAAAGCATATTACAAAAGTTTATACTAAAACCTCTGCAATGGGCTTTGAGGCGCTAATGTGTGGGTGCGAATGCGTATGTTTTGGTGTGCCATTTTATGCTGGTTGGGGATTAAGCGATGATAGGGCGCAAATTCCATTAAGGCGTAATAAAAAACTAAGCCTTGAGCAGTTATTTGCTGGGGCATATTTATTATATGCTAAATATATTGATCCATATAGCGGTGCGCCAACTACTCTAAAAAGAGTACTTCCGCAGATAAATACTCTAAAAAACATTAAACTAAATGAGTGTAAAAAAATAAAGTTTTTATTTGGATTTTCGATTTGGAAGCGCAAATTTATGTTTCCATTTTTGGGTAAAAATCTAAATTTTATTAGTACTTTTAGTAAAAATCCACTACAGCAAGCACTAAATTTAGGCTTAAATAAAGACTCTGCAATCTATATTTGGGGAAAAAAAGAGTATCCACAGGTACAAAAATGGTGCGATGAAAATGGAGTGCAAATTATTAGAGTTGAAGATGGATTTATACGTTCAATTGGCCTTGGTAGTGATCTTACTAGGCCATATTCATTAGTATTTGATGATGTTGGAATATACTTTGATACTACTATGCCAAGCAGACTAGAAAATATTCTAAACTATCATAAATTTAGCCCTTATGAGATAGAAAGCGCTAAGAAACTTAGAGAGATTTTAGTAAATAGTAAAATTTCAAAATATAATGATGATAAAGATGTTATAATAACACATAAAAATAGTAAGATTGCTTTAGTTATCGGTCAGGTTGAAGATGATGCAAGTGTAAGGATTGGTGCTGATGGTATGAAAAATATCGAGCTTTTACGCCTTGCTAGACAAAATTCGCCCCATGCTCATATAATTTATAAGCCTCATCCAGATGTCGTAAGTGGAAATAGGGTTGGTGCGGTAAAGACTACAGAAGCATTGAAGTATTGCGATGAAGTGCTTGAAGGTGTGAGTATGCCTGTACTTTTAGATATCGCTGATGAAATTCATACAATGACATCGACTAGTGGATTGGAAGCGATTTTACGCAAAAAAAGAGTAATTTGCTATGGGCGACCATTTTGGGCGGGCTGGGGACTAAGCGATGATAAAAAGCCTCAGCCACGCAGGTATAGAAGTCTAAGTAGTGATGAGTTAATAGCTGGGGCATATCTGCTCTATCCTAGATATATTCATCCACTAAATTTAGAGGCATGTGAAGCGTGTGATTTAGTAGTGGCACTTCAAGAGCAAATAAAAGAGTTAAAAAGCAATATATTGATGCAAATTAAATATAAAATTTACTCAAGTTCTATTAGGATTGTACAAAAAATATTGCGTAAATTTGTGGTAAAAAAATGAGATTAGAAGATAGAATTGGTAATATAAAAGGCAAAAATATCCTTCTTTTACAAGGGCCAATGGGAGATTTTTTCAATAAGCTCGAGCAAATTTGCGTGCAAAAAGGTGGGCATGTTATGCGAATTGGCTTTAATGCTGGCGATGCATATTTTGCAAAAACCAAAAGCTACTTTCCATATAAAAGCACGCCAAAGCAGTGGCCTAAATTTATAAAAAAGTTTTATGAAGATCACAATATTGACATTATCTTTTTATTTGGTGATTGTAGATTTTATCATAAAAAAGCTATTGAGATTGCAAAGGGTATGGGGATTGATCTTTATGTGTTTGAAGAGGGATATTTAAGGCCAGGTTTTATCACGATGGAGTATTATGGGGTAAATCACCACTCAAGGATACCAAGAGAGCGTAAATTTTACGATAATTATGAGCCGCAAAATGAGCCAATTAGTGCAAAATCTCGTTCAACATATGGATTGATGGCTTGGTGGGCATTGCAGTATTATGTGGTAGCAAATATATTTTATTTTTTATATCCGCATTATATTCATCATAGGGATTTTTCACCGATTAAAGAGGCTTTTTATGGAATTAGAAATCTATTAAGAAAGATTAAATATAAATTTAGTGAGCGTGGATTAGAGGCTAAATTTGAGAGTGATCTCAGTGGGAAGTATTACTTTGTGCCGATTCAAACCCATGATGATTTTCAGGTGAGGACGCATTCTAGATTTAGAACAATGGAGAGCTTTATTGAGTATATTATATCTTCATTTGCTAGTCATGCACCAAAAGATATGAAACTACTCTTTAAGCATCACCCAATGGATAGGGGAAAGAAAAATTATAGCGCATATATTAATTATTTAGCTAAAATTTATAGAGTTGATGGGCGTGTAATGATAGCTTTTGATGTGCATCTACCTACAGTTATTAAAAATGCTAAGGCCGTTGTGCTAATTAATAGCACTGTTGGACTAAATGCTTTATACTATTTAAAGCCTACGCTTTGTTTGGGTAAATCGATGTATGATATCGATGGGTTAACGACAAAGGATGTAGGGTTAGATTATTTTTGGAGCGGACAAAGACCAGTAGATAAGCAACTTTATAACAAATTTAGATCATATCTAATAGACCATACACAAGTTGTTGGGAGCTATTATTTGCGTGATGGGATTGAGTTTTAAATTTAATTTAGTATAATTAGAGGTTAAGATTTTTGGAGGAGCGTAGTGCTAAATGTTATTAGGGCGCTATTTTTTAGAGAGCTAAAGACTAGATTTGGTAAAAATAGACATCTAGGTTACTTTTGGGTAGTGGGTGAACCATTGATGCAGATACTTATCATCACGATTTTTATCACTCTTATACGGGAATTTAGAGGCTCAATCTCGGTACCTGGCAATATACCTATTTTTATGTTTTTAGCTTGCGGGATTATTCCTTTTTTTATGTTTAGAAATATTGTTACTCAGCTTATGGGTGGAATAGCTGGAAATTTATCCCTATTTTTTTATAAGCCTGTTCGCCCTATTCATGTGTTTTTAGCTAGAACCTTGCTTGAGTTTTGTATATATTCAGTAATATTTTTATCTGTTATGATTTTGGTAGGATGGTTTGTCGGTTATGATGTATTTCCAAGAGATTTTTTAGCAGCGTTTGGTTGCGTGATTTTGATGGTATTATCTGGGTTTAGCATTGGCGTGATTTTTGCTATTATTACACATTTTGTCGAACCGCTTAAGATATTTTTAACATATATTATCACGGCGCTTTATCTGCTCTCTTGTGTGGTATTTCCTATTTGGATTATTCCAACTGCATTGCTTGAGTATTTTTTATACAATCCAATGCTGCATATATGTGAAAGTCTAAAGTATTACTATTTTGATAGCTATCCGCTGGTTGATGGGATAAATTTGATTTACCCAATAGTATTTAATATCATAATGCTATTTATAGGTTTTTGGTTTTATTATTATAAACGTAGAGAATTAGTAGCGAGTAGACCATGATAAAATTAGATAATTTAACCAAATTTTACCCACTTAGCAATGGGGATAAACACTTTGTTTTTCGTGAGTTTACCTTCACCTTTCCAGATGATTGTAGTATTGGATTAATAGGCAGAAATGGTGCTGGTAAATCTACTCTTATGCGATTACTAAGCGGTGCTGATATTCCAAATGCTGGTAGAGTCATCACTGATAAAAAAATTTCATGGCCAGTTGGTTTAGCTGGAGGATTTCAGCATGCGCTCTCAGCTAGAGATAATGTTAAATTCGTAGCTAGAGTTTATGGATATAAAGGTAAAGCATTAGAAGAGAAGGTGCGTTATATTGAGGAATTTGCTGAGATTGGTAAATATTTTGATGAACCGATGAATACCTACTCATCAGGTATGCGCTCACGCATAGGATTTGGTCTTAGCATGGCATTTGATTTTGATTATTATTTAATAGATGAGGCTGGCGCTGTAGGTGATGCTAAATTTAAGAAAAAAAGCGATGCTATATATAAAGAAAAACTAAGCAATTCCAAGGTTATAATGGTATCGC
>JAFVMP010000093.1 GCA_017506845.1 Campylobacter sp. | reverse complement strand
TAGAGTAGATATACAAAATGATCTAAAGGATTTAGAATTTGCAGCTTTAGAATTTATAGAGAAAAAAAGAATCCTAAAAAAATGTCTAGATAGAAATATGGACTATATCCCTTATGCTGATATGGAAGATAGTGATTATAAAATAGATGAGAGAACTAAAAAGCTAAATGATATTTTCTATAAAGGTAGCAATGATGAGTAGAGTAAAGTTAAACGAAGAGCTAGAAAATGCATTAAAATATGCAGATATAGAGATCCCATCTTATATAAAAGATAATTTAAATAAAGAGTTAAGAGAATATCAAATTCAAGCTTTAAAAAGATTCTTACTACAAAGAAAAAAGCCAAGCACAAACCATCTAATGTTTAATATGGCTACAGGAAGTGGTAAGACTCTTGTAATGGCTGCTTTAATGCTTGATTGCTATAAAAATGGATATAGAAATTTTATCTTTTTTGTAAATTCAACATCTATAGTAGAAAAGACAAAGGCAAATTTTTGCGATAGTAGCTCATCAAAATATCTATTTGCCAGTGAGATAAATATAGATGGGATAAGAGTTGCAGTAAGGTCTATTGATAATTTTAATGAGAGTGATGAAAATAGTATAAATATATATTTTAGCACTATTCAAGGGCTTTTTTCTCTATTTAAAGATGAGAAGGAAAATTCTCTAACGCTTGAAGATTTACAAAACTATAAAATAGTATTTTTAGCCGATGAGGCTCATCACCTAAATAGCGAAACTAAAAGAAAATTAAATAAAAGCGAAGAAGAGGATAAAGAAAATTGGGAAAGCATTATGAAAAAGGCTTTTAAAAGCCATGATGATAATCTAATGCTAGAATTTACTGCTACTTTGCCTAATGAAAGAAGTGTATTAGAAAAATATGAAGATAAGATTATCTATAAATATGCATTAGAAGAGTTTTGTAAAAATGGGTATTCTAAGAGAATTTTTCTAGTAAAATATGATGATACAGAACTAAAGGCTAGATTTATTGGGGCGTGTTTATTAAGTAGTTATAGGGAGCTTTTAGCAAGGGAGAATAATATAGAGTTAAAGCCAGTTGTGCTATTTAAAAGTGAAAATATAAAGCTTTCAAATGAGAATCAAAAGCTATTTAATGAGATATTACGAGAGCTAAATAGTGATGATATAATTGAATTTTATAATAATGTAGATAAAAGCGATGAGCTTTTTAAATATAGTATAGATTTTTTCAAAAGCAATTTTAAAGAGAGTTATGCAAGTATTTTAGCAAAGCATATCAAAATAGCGTTTAAAGATATTTACCAACTAAATGCAAATGATGAAAAAGAGATTAAAGATTATCAAATAAAACTAAATACTCTAGAAGATAAAGAAAATATAATAAGGGTTATTTTTGCAGTTGATAAGCTAAATGAGGGTTGGGATGTGCTAAATCTCTTTGATATAGTGCGTTTAGGCTCAGCAACAGCTAAAAGTACAGCTAGAACAACTACAAAAGAGGCGCAACTAATAGGCCGTGGTGCTAGATATTTTCCATTTGGCCAAGGCAAAGATAAATATAAGCGTAAATATGATGGTAAATTTAATGAATTATCTATGCTAGAAAGGCTTAGCTATCACGCTTTAAACGATGTGGAATATATAAGAAATATAAGAAATGAATTAAGAGTGCAAGGTTCATTGCTAGATGATAATATAGGCATTTTAGAATTAAAACCTAGCAAAAAAGCTAAAGAGATTATAAAAAATAATGAAATTTATTATGTAAGTAATGAAAAAAGGATACTAGGCAAAAATTCACTCTTTAGCAATGAAAATATTCAAAGAAAATTAGAAAAATTAGAGATACCATATATCGGACATAGTATAAGTAATATTGAAGAAAAATTTGATGATGAAAATAGTAAAAATAGCAATTTTATATGTTGCTATGAGATAGGTGAAAATATAGGATATAATATATTTGCTAAGGCTATGAATATATTAAAAATCGATATAAACAAAATCAAAATTTACAATAAAAATATTTTAAGTAAAAGGGAATTTTATGATAAGGTTATATCGTTTTTGAATTTGAAATTTAATAGAAAACAAACATTTAAAGACCCAGCAATTAAGCTAGAGATTGCTAAATATATACTAACTCACTATAAAGATGCATTAGATAAAGAGATTAAAGATTTTGAAGTTAGCGAATTTAAAATTAAAAAATTAGAGAATACAGGAAGTAGAAAAGTTGTCAAAAATATTGTTAATAAAGATTATAAATCAGTTTTTGACGGGGTAGAAGATAGTCCTTATGAATGGCTATATTATGATAAGTATTCCACAGATAGTGAGCTAGAGAGAGAATTTTTAGCTTTCATAGATGCAAACAAGGAGCGAATAGATAATAAATTTAGCCAATGGATAGTTATACGCAATGAAGGATTTGAAGAGTTTAAAATTTATGATAATAGAAAAACAAAAAGTAGCTATGGAGATGGTTTTGAGCCAGATTTTATACTATTTGGAAAACCAAAAGATAGTGAAGATTTAACATATTTATCAGCAGAAATAATATTAGAAAGCAAAGGTTCTCATATATATAATATTGATAGATGGAAAGAAGATTTAATAGTTGATGAGATAAATAAAAAAATATTTACAATAAATAAAGATAATACCAAAAAAGAGTTAAATATCTATGCTTTACCTTTTTTCTTTGGTGATAAATATGATAAAAATGATAATAATAAAAAATTTAAAGATCAATTTTATAATTTTTTCAACATTAACGATTAAATTTAATTAAATTTTATATTTATATTTTGTATATATTTTATTTACTTATTGTTATGGGGGGGGGTACAATGTTCATCTAACTTAAATATCATTAGGAGTATAGATGAAAAAAATTGTAATTAGCACAATGGTTGTAGCTACTTTGTTTTCTACATTGCTGATGGCTCAATCAGAGAAAAAAGAGGAATCAAAAGTAGATAAAATCGTTGATAAAATGAGCGATAAAGTCGTTGATAAAAGTTCAGATATGATAGATAAAGTTTCTGATAAACTACTAGATAGTTTATTTAATTAATTTTATAAATAGACTTTTTAGTCTATTTATCTCTCTGTTTAAAAATCCTAGATAAATTACTTCAAGTTTAAATTTGTTTTAAATGTAAGCTCCCTAAGAAGAAACTCTTAGGGAGTGTATAATTATTTTACAGTAGCTAATTTGCGTCTCATATATGCGATTTTGCTTTGTAGTGGTAAGTGTTTAGGGCAGTTATCTTCACAACCTAAAAGACTCATACAACCAAACACGCCATTATCATCGCCTACTAGCTCATAGAAATCTTCATCTGTTCTATTGTCTAGTGGATCGACTTTAAATCTAGCTACACGGTTTAGACCTACAGCACCGATAAAATCAGGTCTCATAAGAGCAGTACCACAACTTGCTACACAGATACCGCACTCTATACATCTATCAAGTTCAAATGTCTCTTGAGCTGCATCTGGATCTACTTTTTCTTCCATTTTGCTAATATCTGTAGTATGATTTGAGTGAATCCAGCTTTCAACTCTTTTACTCATATCGTTCATCCAGTTACCTGTATCAACGCTTAAGTCTTTAAGTAGTTTAAACGCAGGTAGTGGCATAAGCTCGATAACACCACTTGGATAATCTTTTGTTAGAGTTCTACAAGCTAGTTGCGGGCGACCATTTACAACCATACCACAACTACCACATATACCAGCACGACATACAAAGTCAAAGCTAAGACCTGGATCGAATTTTTCGCGAATTTGATTTAACGCGATAAAAAGAGTCATACCATCTGTCTCTTCTAGTTCATACTCTGCAAAGTGAGGTTTGCTTACTTTGCTTAGTGGATTGTATTTGAATGCTCTAATTTTTATTTTTCTACTCATAGCCTATACCTGCTCTTTCGTTTAATGCTTTATATTTTGGTTGAAGTTCATAGTGCATTAATGCATCTTGAATTTCATGTCTATTTTTACCTTCAGCTTCAAGTTTTGATCTAATAGCATCACCCTCTTCTTGACGTTTAGCTGATAGTGGGTTTTCTACGATGTTAACTTTAGCACCATATCCACGGAATGCTGGTGGCATTTCCATTTTCATGATATCTAGCTCTTCATATTCTAGTGTTGGAAGAGTATCGCCTTCTTTCCAGAATGCAAGAGTTCTTTTACACC
>JAFVMP010000092.1 GCA_017506845.1 Campylobacter sp. | reverse complement strand
GGGGTGTTTTTAACATAAAATACAGGATTATAAAGATGTAAAAATTTGCTTTGTTTATTTAATTCACCACTGCTAAATCCAATATGCCAATCTGGATCGCTAACATTACAACTAGATACAATAGCATTTTTAACACTTAGCATCTCATCAGAACTACAACTCTCATTACTTTGGAGCCAAATCTCTTTTTTCTTATCCATTGCAAAGCTTCTATCAAAGCTCATTTCATTAGTTGCAAGATTGATTCTAGCATATTCTGAGCGGCTGGCTTCATACTCACCACGCATTAAATTTACATTACCAAAAAGCTCAATAATATTACTCTTTTGATTATATTTTGCACTATCAGCACTAGCTAGATAATTTTGTGAATATAACAATACATCACCACTAGCAATTATAATATCGCCATCTTTTTGCACATCACTAGCTAAAAATTCGACATTTTCTATATTGGCCAAAAGCTCGCCACATAAAAGCCCAGCAAGGGCTAAGGCTTTAATACGCATTACAAACTACAGTCTTGGCTAATTTATCTTGCCATGTTTGCCGCTGAGAATTACCAAGCGCCCACAAAAATCCAATATAAAATAGCGTCTCACTCAAAAGCCTCATACAAGCTCTTAAAAAGCTACTACTAAGGCTAGGTCTAGATAGCATTACAGTATCTATACAGACAAGCTTGCATAACATTTTACCAGGAGTTGCAGCATAGTACCAGATAAAAAATGTATGATACGCCACTTTCATAAGCGCAATTTGCCAAAATAAATTTGATATCGCAGCTAACGTAGCCTCCACGCCAATATCACTGGCCCTAGCGATATAATCCCAATAAATTAACATAAATAGCACAGATATAATAACGTCATCGATAGCATAAGCTAATACACGCCTATTTATACTGGCTATAGTAATATTTTCTCTATATAATTTCTCTTCTAAGCTCTCTCTCATTAAAGTGCCTGATATCCGATATCATCACGGTATTGCATACCATCAAATTTAATATTTTTAGCTAGTTCATAAGCTCTATCTCTAGCCTCTTTTACACTCGTTCCTTTACCTACAGCTACTAGTACTCTACCACCTGTCGCATATAGGTTGCCGCCTTCTAACGACACTCCAGCATATGCTATATGCGAGTTTTGTGGAATATTTTCTACGCTTATTTTAGCTGCTGGACTGCTTTTATATGGATAATCTTTACTAGCTAGTACCACGCCTACAGCAATCT
Source organism: Campylobacter sp. (assembly GCA_017506845.1). Taxonomy (GTDB): domain Bacteria; phylum Campylobacterota; class Campylobacteria; order Campylobacterales; family Campylobacteraceae; genus Campylobacter. The sequence continues at coordinate 6,299 of JAFVMP010000092.1, read as the reverse complement.
CATTTTCTAGTTCAAATTTACTTAATTTTCCAAGTGCTGCACCGTGCAAAATCTCACCTAGTTCACCACGAATTAATGGCATTAAAACCTCACACTCTGGATCGCCAAATCTAACATTAAATTCAAGCACATATGGCACATCATTTACCACCATTAATCCTACAAATAATACCCCGCAAAATGGCGCATTTTCAGCTTGCATTCCTTTAAGTGTCGGTTCTACTACCTCTTTTTCTACTCTTTTTATTAGCTCTTCATTAGCTAATGGGCTTGGTGCATAAGCACCCATTCCACCAGTATTTGGCCCTTCATCGCCGCTTAGCAATCTTTTATGATCTTGTGCTACTGGAAGTGAGACGAAGTTATTTCCATCGCAAATAGCAAAAAAACTAAGCTCAAATCCATCTAAAAACTCTTCTACCACAACTCTCTTACCAGCTGCACCAAAGCTTTCCCCGCTTAACATATCTTTTACAGCACTCTTAGCCTCATCTTTGCTTTTAGCTATTATTACGCCTTTACCAGCACATAACCCATCAGCTTTTACTACAACTATATCGCCTAAGGTATCAATAAATTCAGCCGCTTCATCATAATTATTAGTATTTATAAATCTTGCTGTTCTTATGTTATTTTTGGCTAAAAATTCCTTCATATATGCTTTTGAACTCTCTAATCTTGCAGCAGCACGTGATGGACCAAAAATAGTTAAATTATTAGCTTTAAAGATATCAACTACACCATCACTTAAAGCATTTTCAGGACCAACTATAGTAAGTTCTATTTTATTTTCAAGTGCGAATTTAGCAAGCTCATTAAAATCTTTAATATCTACATTTTGACCCAAATTTGCAGTTGCTCCATTACCTGGCGAGAAAAAAAGATTATGTTTTTGTTTATCTTGAGTTAATCTAAGTCCAATGGCGTACTCTCTACCGCCACTTCCAATAATGAGAATATTCATATAATTCCTATAAATTTAAAATACCCAGATGGTCGGTGCATAGTAGAATCGGCCCTAATATAAAGCCAATCTTGCAAATAGGCAGCAGCTTTAGGTCGCAGCTTCTAAACCGTTAGGCATCAAGCAAAGTCGCGTCACACCACTCTGCACATCTTCGCTAATACTAATTTGTTGGACCTTCATAAAAATGCTGTCGAGTCATCCAGGCAGAGAAATTATATCAAATTTGACTTAAATTTTAGATAGTTTATCGGATTTGAAATCAAATTTTTTTCAAATTCAGCTCCAAATTGCTATAATCTAGCATAAATTTTAAAATTTAAGGTAGAAAATGTATAAAATTAGACCCGCCAAAAAAGATGATATCAAAGATATAATTAATCTTGTTAAAGAACTAGCTGAATATGAAAAGATGAGCGATAGGATAAAATTTAGTGATGAATTATTTCAAAATTCTATTTTTGAAAAAAAATACGCTCACATTTTAGTTTGCCAACATAGCGAAAAAATCATAGGATATGCTATATATTTTTATACCTTCTCTAGCTTTCTTGGGCGTGCGGGGATATATTTAGAGGATTTATATGTTCAGCCTAAATTCCGTGGCAATGGTATTGGTAAACAATTTTTAGCCATTCTTGCTAAAAAATGCATTGATGAAGAATTGGGGCGACTAGAGTGGGAGTGTTTGACTTGGAATGAACCAAGTTTAGAGTTTTATTATAAACTTGGTGCTAAAAATAGAGATGAGTTTTTTCATCTTAGACTCGATGGTAAAGAGTTGGAAAATTTAGCAAATTTTATTAAAGATTAAATAGCTTTTTGGTAGTATAATGGACAAAAATTATACCATTTACAAGCTTGAGATATTGCGTGCAATGGGTTTTAAATTTGTTAGCTTTGGTGAAATTGTATCTCATGAAATAGATGATTTTAACTCTTTAAAGCTATTAAATACACAAATAAAAAGCTGTAATCTTTGCCAGCTATGCAAAAGCAGAACTAACGCAGTCATTGGTAGTGGAAATATTAGTAGTGGTGTGGTTTTTGTGCTTGATAGTCCAAATGTTAGAAGCGATGAAAATGGTCTTTGTACTCCTGATGATTCGCTTTTGCGATATTTAAATTTAGCTGGACTTAACGCAAATGAGATATATTTTACATATATTTTAAAATGTATTAATAAGCAGAATAATTGGTATTATAATGATATTTGTACAAAGTTTTTTGACCAAGAACTTGCAATCATTAAACCTAAGTTTATTGTAAGCTTTGGATTAAATTGTTTTAAAGAACTAGCTAAAAATAGCTCATTTGAGAGCCATAGAGGTGGCATTTATAGACTTAAAAATTCACTTTATATGCCGACTTTTGATAACGCTTGGATAGACAAAAATCCTAGTAAAGCTAATGAGTTTATAGCAGATTTAAAAAAAATAAAAGGATATTTATGAGAAATTTAATTATTTCATTTTTTATGATTTTTATAGCAGTCATACAGGCAAATTCGCAATCTAGATGTGATAAAGAGTGCTTAAAAGAGTTATCTCGTGGGGTTGATTTTATCCAATTTATCTACACTCCGCTAACTATGAGCGAACCTTTTAAGAGCTACTATGCTGGTATTAAAAAGCTTGCAACCATTCCAGAGATTGAGATTGGCCGCAAAGATATAAAAGTTGCCCTAATAATTCCTCAAGATGTAATAAAAAGCTACTCTGTAGTAGTGAGTGATTCAGTTTTTGCATATATTTTCAAGCGTGATGTTGGTTCGTATATTGAGATATTTTATAGTGGTGATGAGAGTGCAGAAAATCTAAATTTAGCTATAAACAGAGCAAAAAATGCTGGATTTAAATATCTTATTGCTCCACTAACAACAAACGGCTTAGAGATTGTAAATAGCGATGATTATGATGATTTAATATTTTATATCCCTACTATAAATATTAAAACAGTTCAAAATCCAAATCCGAATTTATTCTTTGGTGGGATTGATTATGAAGCACAAATTCAAAAACTATTAACAAAAGCAAATCATAAAATAACCGCATTTGGCGATGGTAGTAGAGTCTCAGATATGCTAAATAATCTAGTTGCTAATAACACAAATGAACCATATATTAAAAATATAGAAGGTAGTGATATAAAGCTAAATTTCTTAAAAAATAATTATAAGGTTAAAAATAGCTCTATATTTTTAAATACTCCACTCATTAAAAGCGCACTACTTAGTTCGCAATTTAGAGTATTTGAGCTTACACCCCACATACTGCTCTCAACTCAGCTTAACTATAATAGCGCTTTAATCAGCCTTACTCAAAGTGGTGATCGTAAAAATATGTATATTGCTAACTCTATAATGACTCCTGATAGCCAGCTAGAGACACTTAGTGCAATTTTGGGCGAAAAGCTTGATTATGATTGGGTGGCTTACTCTACAATGATTGGAATGGATTTTATATATCTAAACTACATAAACAAAAGCGCAAAAGCTATCTTTAAAGAAGAGATGCAAAATAATCAAATACAATACAATATAAATATTATGCGTGCTGGAAATTATGGATTTTATTTTGATGAGTAGTAATAGGTAAACCCTATTACTTAGTTTTAATATTCATTTAACTGGCCAAAAACTCTAGCAAATTCTGGCTCAAGTCTAGAGAGCTTTCCATCGCTAATAAATCCTACTACAACCTTCGCACGAAATATCAATTCACGCTCGCACTCTCCTTTAATATTTGCTACTTTATATATATCTTGAGCTAGGGTTAAACTTACACCGCCAACCTTGACAAGCTTGGTTTGAACATCTAATATATCTCCTAAAACAGCAGGTTTTAAATAGTGCGCTTCAAGCTTTGTAACTACAAAGTGGCGACTATCATTAAATTCAATTCCAGAAGCAAATACTATCTCGCTTCTAGCACGCTCACAAAATTTAATATAATTGCTATGATATACTATCCCGCCACTATCTGTATCTTCGTAGTAAATTCTAACCTTTAATCCCATTAACTCTCCTTACGCACCCTAATAAAAAATAATACCACTTGAGCCAACATCATTGCTTTCATCACAAATTCACTAGCTTTATGCATACTAGCAAATTCAGCCGTAGCAGTCGCTTCAACTCCTATTTTTTGTGCATCAAGAATATATGGAGTAAAGTAAAACACAAATGCCATAGCCAAAAGAGTTATAATAAGTGCCAAGAAAAATGCACTAATTTTATAATTAAAACTCTCGCTATTTTTCAAATTAACAATCTCAAAAAGAAAAATTAGCGATGAGATAAATATCAACATCACATTATATTTTAAAAATACCTGTGTCATTAATTGACCGCTTTGATAGTGGCTCAAAACTCCTTCGCCAATATATTGCGATGGATAAAATATCACAGGCGCCATAAATATCCCAATAGCAAGCTCAGCACCAATACAAATACCAAGCAAAAGTAGATAAAAACTTCTAAATTTAACCATTATTTTCCTTTATTATAAGCTACAAATCCACGATCTAATCCAGCTAAATCGGTATAAAACTCACTTTGAAAATCAAGCTTATCAAGATAATTTTTCATAGATTCTCTTTGATCATAACCCATTTCACAAATTAGATATTTAGCTCTAGATTTTGCTAGATTAATAATATCTTTTAATATCTCATCACCAATTTGACCACCTATTAATGCTGTTTTTGGCTCACTCAAAACCCATTTATCCAGCGGATAATTGGCTGCAATATATGGTGGATTAGAGATAATAATATCAAAATCACCATTAACTTTATCAAGATAATTTGACTCTATTAGCTCTATATCGACTTGAAATTTATCTTTATTAATCTTAGCATACTTAAGTGCATCTGGACTAATATCAGTAGCAATTATCTTAGCATTTTTAAGCTCTAAGGCTAAAGATATACTAATAATTCCACTCCCAACGCCAATCTCAGCAATCCTTGGTGAATTAAATTTACTAGCTATCTCTAAAGCTTTTTCTACTAAAATCTCAGTCTCAAATCTTGGGATTAAAACTCCCTGCCCTACCTCAAAATCTCGCCCCATAAACTCACAACAACCAAAAATATACTCTAATGGCTCTCCATTTTTATATCTATCTAAAAGCGTTATGAATTCATCTTTTTTGGCAAGTTCATCATTTAGATGTAAAAATATCCATTCTTTGTTTTTTTTTAAATAAAATTCCATTAGCAAGTAGGCAAAACGATTGCCAAATTCCTTGGCTAAGTTCAAACCATCACAAATTCTCAAGACGCTTTAGCCTCTCAAATAGGGTTGGATGAGAATGATATACAAAACTATAAAATGGATGAGAAAGTGGAAAAGATTTATTTTCTTTACCAAGCTTTTTAAGAGCTGATATCATATACTCTTTATTAGTTTTATTAGCACCAAATTCATCAGCGCCAAATTCATGCGACCTAGAAAATGTCGATATCAAAGGCTCTACAACTACCATAAAAAGTGAAGAGTAAAGCAAGAAAAAGACAAATAATCCACCACCACTTTGTTCTAATCCAAGCGCAGTATAGGCACTAACTGGAATATTGCCAAAAATTGCAAAAAAACCAAATAAAACTACACTCATTAAAACTATATTCTTAACTATATCTTTATGCTTAAAATGACCAAGTTCATGTCCAAGAACTGCTATAATCTCATTTTTATCTAGCTTATTTATCAATGTATCAAATAATACTACCCTCTTAGTCGCTCCAAGCCCACCAAAATAAGCATTTAATCTATTATCTCTTTTACTAGCATCCATACTATATACGCCACTACTTTTAAATCCGCATGAGTTTAATAGATCATTTATGGCTAAATTTAACTCATCATTTTGTAATGGAGTAATCTTATTAAATATTGGAGCAATAATTGTCGGATATATCAAATTTACTAACAAAATTAATCCAAAACTAATCGCAAAAGCCCATATCCACCAGCTCTGCCCTAAAAGCTCATAGCAATTTAACAAAATCCATGAAACTCCAAACCCAAATACAAAAATCATTATTATAGTTTTAATAAAATCAATAGCAAAAAGCCCAACTGTACTATTACAAAAGCCAAATTTCTTATCCATTACAAATTTACTATATATCTCAAAAGGTAGATTAATTACTGCCCCAATAACTAAAAACAAAGTCACAAGCAAAGCATCTCTTACTACAACCATCTCTATGCCACTAAGGCTAGAAGCGGCCTGCAGCCGCGTCATGGCGATGGGGTTCACCAGATTCGAAGATGACGAGGAAGACAATGTACGCGCCTTCATGAAGGGGTCGCCGATGGGCGACTACT
>JAFVMP010000091.1 GCA_017506845.1 Campylobacter sp. | reverse complement strand
TTCACAGCGGTACCCCAATCAGCGGGGATGCCGTACTTGGCGCGGTAGGTGATGGCACGTTCGTTGTTCCAGGAGCCGAACACGGCGCCGATGGCGCCCTGCAGCTGGTCCCACGGGCTGGTGGGGAACATTTCGCCGGTGCGCTTGAGCACCAGGGTCTTGAAGCGGCTCACCAGCTCCTGGTTATCCTCGGCGGTGAGCTCGGAGTCGGAGATATCCTTGCCGTAGCGCTCCTGCTTCAGGCCGTGGATGACGCTTTCGAAGGGTTCCATGTCCTCGTTCTCGGCTTTCTGCACACCCATCACCACATCGCCGTACATCTGCACAAATCGGCGGTAGCAGTCCCAGGCAAAGCGGGGGTTGCTGGTGGCCTGGGCCATGGCCGCCACGGTCTCATCATTCAGACCCAGGTTCAGGATGGTATCCATCATGCCCGGCATGGATTCGCGGGCACCGGAGCGCACGGAGACGAGCAGGGGCATCTCCACCGTATCGCCGAACTTGCGGCCCACCAGGGCCTCCATCTTCGCGATGCCTTCCTTCACGCAGTCATCGAGTTCGGCGGGGTAGTAGCCTAAATATACCAAAGGCTATAACAAATAATGAGTTAATTGCAACTGATTATGGAATTAATTTGCCAAATAATTTTACTATAAAGGCTGATTCAAATCTAAATCTAGAAGGTCGCACAGCTAAAGCTAAAAGTATAATTACCACACCAATTGCTGTTGCAGCAGCTCTAAATTCTATATACAATATAGATGAAAATGTATTAAATAGTGATCTGAATTTAAATATCCCAAACTTAGCCAAGCTAGAACCAATAATTGGCCAAAAACTAAGCGGAGAAATTACAGCCAAAGCCAATACAAAAATATCTAATGGAAATTTAGAGTTTTTAGATGCTGATATAAGCGGATTAGGTGGGGTTATAACTGCTAAAATGGCAGATAATAAAATAAACGCTGATATCAAAAAAATAAAACTAAACGAGCTTTTAAAGCTAGTTTCAATGCCAGCAATTTTAAATGGCAATATTAATGGGGCTGCTTTAATTACCGCATTAAATGATCCAAGCAAAAGAGCTGGAAATGTAAGTATAAATATAAATGGTGGAATAATTAATGCTGATGAATTAAATAAAATGATAGGTGCAAGCCTACCTAAAAATGTAAGCTTTAATTCAGATATTCAAGCCGCACTAAAAGGTGATAATGCAGAACTTAAAGCAAATTTAATATCTGAGATTTTAAACCTAAACAATCTAGATGCTAGCTACAATCTAGCCCAAAATACTGCCAAAGCAAATGCCCAAGCACTAGTACCAGATTTAGCTAAGTTTGGCAATATCTCAGGCACAAAACTATCTGGCCAAATCGCTCTAAATGCAGATATAGATGCCAATTTAAATAATCAAAAATCGCCGCTAAAAAGTGCTAATGTAGATATTAAAGCAATGGATGGCATAATCACAGCAAATCTTGATAATGGAAAACTAAAGGCTAAAATTCAAAATATCCTAGTTCAAAATATATTCTTGATGATTGGACAAAAACCACTTTTAAATGGTGAACTAAATGGTGAACTAAATTTAGATAGCATTGATATAGCAAATCTAAATGGAAAAGGCGATATAAAGCTTGAAAATGGTGTATTAAATGCAGCTAATTTAAAAGAACTAACTAATAAAGAATTTCCGCAAAATACAACACTAAACGCACATATCAAACCAACATTTACCAACTCAACCGTGCATTTTGCCTCTATAATCAATTCAAATTTAGCTACAATAAATAAATTTGATGGAAGCTATGATATTAATAAAAATAGCCTAGAAGCACTATATAGCGCAGATATACCAAGCCTTGCAAAACTTGAGTTTTTAACTGGAATGAAATTAAATGGCGCACTAAATCCAAGCGGAAAAATATCAATCAATGAGAGCATAAACGCCACATTAAATAGTGATTTTATAGGCTCAAAACTAAAAATTGATATCAAAGATAATAAAGCAAATTTAAATCTATCAACATTTGAGATTGCAAAATTGCTTGAATTTTTAGATTTTATGCCATTTTACGAGGGTCAAGCTACGCTAAATGCTAACTATAATCTAGATAGCGCCAAAGGAGATTTTAATGCCGATATAGCCAAAGGTCAATTAGCAAAAAGCGGGCTAACTACGCTAATAAGCACAGCAATTCAAAAAGATATCACAAAAGAAGTATTTAAAGATGGCTATTTAAAAGGAACAATTGATCTAAATTTAATAAATTTTATAACTCAGCTTAACTCGCAAAAGGCAAATATCAGTATAGCTAATGGTAGTTTAGATACTGCTACAAAAGCTATCAATATTCCAATAACAGCCAATATAGAAAAAACAGATATCGATATAAAGATAACTGGCACAAGCGATGAACCAAAATATTCTATCAGCTCAAACTATATCAAAGAGAAAATAAATGAAGAAATTAGCAAAGGAATAGATAAACTTTTTGACAACGATAAGGAAAAAAGTCAAGGCGCTAAAGAGCTAATAAATGGCTTGCAAAATCTATTTAATTAAAATCATTAATTTGAGACTTAAATACAAGTCTCAAATTAATACTAAATTTTAAATCAAATCCTTTCTAGCTTGCCCAATAGCATTAAGCAAATAATCCACATCATCTAAACTATGAGACCAATGCAAACTCACACGCAACCAGCCTGGCTTAAAGCTTAAAGGTTCATCATCTTTTAATCCCAATAAATCATGACCATATGGCCCAGCACATGAACATCCAGCACGACTTTGAATTCCAAATTTTTTACTTAAAACCTGAGCTAAATCAAAAGGTGAAATACCTTTAATATTAAAAGCAAAAATAGCTAGCCTTTCTAAATTTTTAGGCACATAATCTATCACACCTTTTATATTAGAAAGCCCTAGCTCAAATTTATCCATAAGCAAAGTCTTTTGCTCATTTATAAACTCTAAACCAACCCTATTTCTAAGCTCAAATGCTAAATATGCTCTAACTAACTGAGTGATCGCTGGGGTTCCAGCATCTTCAATTTGCTCTATATCTTCTAGATAATGAATACTTTTTTTACTGACATAGCCTACTGTTCCACCAGCTGAAAATGTCGGCAAATTTGAGCTAAATAGAGATTTTCTAATAGCCAAAAGCCCACAACTTCCAACACCGCCAAGCAGCTTATGTGGCGAGATAAATATCGCATCGCAAAGCGAGCTATCTACATTTTCATAAGCAATAAGGCTTGAGGCATCTACAGCAATTATAGCGCCATATCGCTTAGCAGCTGCATTTAGCATAGTCAAATTTGTCTTTATACCAGTTACATTTGAAGCAGCACTTATGCTAATTATGATTTTTCTATTAGCATTGATTTTTAAAATTTTATCAAGCTCACCCCAGTGAAGCCCACCATCTCTAGCCAATGGAATACGAACTACCTCACACATCCCAGTTCTATAACTAATCTCATTACTATGATGTTCATAAGGTCCTACAATCACAAGTGGCAAAGATTTTTTAATACTATCAAAATCAATATTTAAAGCCATTTTAGTTGCTGGTGGGATATAAATTCCCATTATCTCTTGAAATTTTTTAATCGCAGCGCTGCTACCCTGCCCGCATGGTAAAAGCAAAAAATCACTTTGTAATCTTAGTAATCTTTTTATTCCAGCTCTTGCATTTTCATAGTAGTTTGTAGTAATATTAGAACATTCGCTGCACTCGCTATGTGTATTAGCATAGGTTTGAAGCATTCGCCTAATTTCATCTTCAATTGGTATATACCCAAGCCCACTAGCTGTCCAGTCAAAATAATAAATTCCATCTTTTAATATGATATTTTGGCGAATTTTATCGATATTCAATAGCTTTTTCCTAGATTTTTATCTTATTATACTAAATTTTTACCAAATATAAATTTATACTACATTTCTAGCTTTAAAATCTGCTAGCCTTTCTTTAGCTCGTTGAGTTATTAACTCGTCCATATCATAGTATTCAAATGTAGCTCCATGCTGCATTGTTCCATCTAAAATATCACCAGCTTGACGGTTTTTTAAATCAATTTTAGCTACAACAAATCCATCAAGCGTCTGAGCAAATTCATTTAATCTACTTGGAATACTTGCAAGCTTAGTATATAAATAACACCAACCTCGCCCACCATTTCTACCAACCCTACCACGCAGCTGATGAAGTGAAGCAAGTCCTAGCTTTTCAGCACCTACAATTACGATAGTTGAAAGCCGTGGAAGAGAGATCCCAACCTCAACAATAGTTGTAGCTAATAAAATATTTCCATCATTTGCAAACTGTTCTAAAATCTCATCTTTTTGCTTATCTTTACCATGAGTTACATAGACTTTTTCAAATTTATTTAACCAAAATGGCGCAGCTACGCTTAGACTTTGATAATTGCTTACCTCGCTCTCTTCTACTAATGGATAAACAATTATCGTCTGTTTATTTTGTGAAATTTGCTCTTTGATATGTTCTAAAAGTGCGCCAAATCCACTATTTTGAATAATATGTGTGCTAATTTGCTTAGCAAATGGAATCTCTTTTAAAAAGCTAAAGCTTACTAATTCAGACTCAATGAGTGAAAGCGTTCTAGGAATTGGTGTGGCGCTAAACTGTAAAAAATGCGCCCTTAAGCTCTCATCGCGTGTTAATTCATCTATTTTTTGTCTTTGAATAGAACCAAACCTATGCTGCTCATCAATCATTATAAGAGTACTTTTTGGAAGCTCTTGATATAGTAAAGCATGAGTACCAATGATCAAATCTGCGTCATTTAAATTTACATTTTTTGCCCCTTTTTGTAGATATTTTACTCTCACAAAATCAGGCAAAAGCCTCATAGCCTCGCTATAAAGCTGTGTAGCTAAAATAGTTGTAGGCGCCATCAAAATCGAGCGGTTTGGATAATTAAGTAGTGCTGCGCCCAAGATTACCAAAGTCTTACCGCTTCCTACATCACCCATTACTACACGCTTTGCTGCTATGCTTTTAGCTAAATCTTCCTTAATATCTTCTAATGCTTTTATCTGATCGCTTGTAGGAATAAAAGGCAATGAGCTAAGCCAATGCGTGATATTATAGGGCTTAATAGCAGCGGCCTTAAAAAGTACCTTTTTAGCACTAAGCTTTTTTAGATAATTATAAATTTCAATAAATTTAAGTGTATCTAGCTGTTTATTATTTAAATTCATAACTGAATTTAAAGCCTCATCGCTAAGTTCATGTAAGGCTAAAATTTGCCTAGCCTCATCACCATTTAATCCTTGAGATTTTAAGGATTCTAAATTTATATATTTTTTGATTAAATTTTGAATTTGATTGTCTTTTAATGCTCTTTTATAATGTGGGATAATCTGGCCAACTTTTGTAATAATTTTGGGATTACTAAACTGCCAAAGCCCATTATATAATACGGATTTACCATGGATATAGAGTCTTTTGCCACGCTTAAAAGAGGCGTAATGCCATGGCCTAGCATTAAATATCACAATAGAAACATCACACTCCCATGAGATACAATAGGCCAAAATACTAAGCATCGTAGGACGAGTTATAGATGATTTAATCTCAATTTCTACACTATTTTCACCGATACTTGGCTCATTTTTAACACGTAAATCATCAAAGCTTTTAGGCAAAATCAAAGCTAGATCAAGTAAACTTGCGATACCTAGCTCTTTTAACTCCTTGTACTCCACTATTTTGGCTCGCTATATAGACAGCTATACAAGCACGCAATACTAAGCTGATTAAGCTCTTCAAGGCTGGCTATAAACTCATTTAGCTCCTTTTGCTTTAGTGATTTAATACGCTCTAAATTTAGATCAAATTCGCCCAAATCATAGCCTTGATAATACTCTTTTTGAGCTATTGCAAGACGCTTAAACATCGTCTCTTTTCTAAGTGGCTCACTACCAAGCAAGAAATTTCTAGCTGCATTTAACTCTTTTTGAGTTACGCCCTTTTTGACAAATTTGGCAATCTGACTTTTTATTAGATGTATAGCTTTATCTTTGTTCTCATTTTTAGTCTGCAAATATCCACTCATTGAATTATAGCTAAGATTTAAATTAGCCGAACAATATACGCTATATGCTAGTCCTCGCTTTACACGAATCTCCTCCATAAGCCTAGATCCAAATCCACTACTACCTAGAATAAACGTTGCTACACTCAGCTTATATCTATCTTCTAAAGCAAATTTAAGCGGTGAGCCAAAATATATATAAGCCTGCTGGCTTGGTCTAGAAATTATCTCTTCTCTTTGTTCAATGCTAACTTTTACAGGACTTAACTCTCTAGCCTCTCCAACTTTTAATACATCAGCTAATCTATCAAATTTAACTCTCTCAAGCGCTATATCACCGCCTAAAACTATAAACATATTTTCTAAATTTAAACTATTTTCTATAAACTCTTTAATATCGCCAAGCTCAATTTGAGCGATACTTTCAGGTGTGCCGATACTAGGCGTAGCTAAGCGTGAGTTTGGATATAAAATTGCTTTTAATGCATTGCTTGCTTGATAATCAAAATCACTGTTATTTGAAGCAATTATGCCAAGTGTCTGGGTTTTTAGTTTTTTTAGGATATTTTTATCATAATTTGGCTGAGCTAGTAATTCTAATAGCATATCAAAACCATATTCAAAATGTTCACTTAAACACTCTAAGCTAATTTCAAAAGTCTCATATCCAGCGCTAGCACTAAGTAAAATCGCACGCATATCAAGCGCCCTATTAAACTCATTACTACCTAGTCTTTTACTACCTTCACTTAGCAATTCAGCAGCCATTGTAGCTATGCCATGTTTTTTTTCATTGCAACTTCCAGCCACCTTAAAGACAAGCTTAATTCCAACAAGTGGCAATTCGCTACTATGTTCATAGATTAGCGCAATATCACTATTAGCGATTTTTAAATTTAATCTTTCCACTATTTTACCTCATTTAGATAGTATTTTATTTGCTCTTTTCTTAAAATTCTTATATAATTTGTACTACCAATTTTGCCGGTTGGATAGCCTGCTGTAAGCGTATAGGTGGCTTCATCGCTTATTAAATTTGCATCTTTTAATCCTTTTATAGTGTTGGCTAAAAGCAGATTTAACTGATTTTGTGGCACAACTAAACTTGGAGTTACACCCCAAACAATAGTCAAACTTCTAGCCACGCTCTCATCATGAGTTACAGCAATTATTGGCATAGTTGGACGATTACGAGCCATCTTAATAGCACTTGAACCACTACTAGTAATTGAAATAATAGCATTTGCTCCTATTCTTTGAGCTAGATGCGAACTAGCGCTTGCTACCATATCAGTTTCATCAGCGAATTCAAACTCATCAAATTTGCCATATGGATATATGAGCTCACTTTGAACTATTGTTGCACTCATAGCTTTTACTACTGCGGCTGGATTTATGCCTACAGCGCTCTCCTCGCTTAGCATAACAGCATCAGTCCCATCTAAAACAGCATTTGCTACATCGCTTATTTCAGCTCTTGTTGCACTTTGACTCTTTGCCATTGAGAGCATCATTTGTGTAGCAGTAATTACTGGGCGGTTTGCAGCGTTAGCCTTTTTAATAATTAACTTTTGAATGGTTGGAACTTTATAGTATGGCACCTCAATACCAAGATCTCCACGAGCAACCATAATTCCATCACTAGCTTCTATTATGCTATCAATATTTTCTACTGCATCAAATTTCTCTATTTTTGCAAAAATTTTAGCTGTTGAGTCAAATTCTTTTAAAATCGCTCTAGCATTTATAATATCATTTGCATTTTGCACAAAACTTATAGCAACAAAATCTACTCCATTTTGCGCACCCCAAAGCATATCCTCTCTATCTTTTTGAGTAATAACATCGATATTTAGTTTAGTATTTGGAAAATTTACACCCTTATTTGAACTTAAAACTCCATCATTTTCTATTATAGTTTGAACTAGGTTAGATTCGCATTTTATCACCTTAGCCTTTATCATTCCATCATATAAATATATATATTCACCCTCTTTTAACAAGGATAAAATTTGAGGCTGATTTATGCTAAGTTCATAAATTTCTCCATTTTTGCGGCCAATTATACTATCTTTTAATACATTTAATCTATCGCCTGCTTTTAACTCAAATGGCTCTTTTAAAGCTCCAACTCTAATCTTTGGCCCACAAATATCTTGCAAGATTCCAACTCTTATACCAAGAGAATTTGAAGCTTCTTTTATCTTAGTAATTGTAGATTGATGATATTCATGTGTTCCATGTGAGAAGTTTAGTCTAAATACATTTACTCCCTCTATAATTAAAGATTTAATAACCTCAATAGAATCACTAGATGGGCCAATTGTTGCTACGATTTTTGTTTTTTTCATATTTGCTCCTGATTTTGGCGAGTGTGCCAAGGATAACTTTAGAAAGCTTTATAAGGTATGAAGTAAATTTAGGCGGATTTCTCCGCCTGATATTAGTCAAATAGCTCTTCGTTTAGCTTAGCTTCGTTGAAGTTTCTACCTAGATATTCGCAAACCTCACGCACATCTCTTAAAGCATTGCCAAGACAGCTAGTAGCCCCTGGACTTGGTGTCATATTAAAAATTATACCAGTTTTTGGATTAATACTTGCCTCACCTAGCATTAGCTTTTTCTCAGTTTTATTTAAAACTTGTGGGCGAACGCCACCAAAGCCTTTAGCATAATAGATATCATTTGTAGTTAGGCTTGGAACAATTTTTCTAGCATCTTTTACAAATAGCTTTTTATTAAGATATGGTACTTCAAATAAGAAATTACGTAAGATATAGTTACGAATTTCACTATCTTTAAATAGATCAAACAAGATACCAGCAATAGCTGTGTCAAAATTTAAAGTCTTACAAAAGTCAAGGAAGCTACCCCAATTCTCATGATATCTCTCAAGTTTAGGCAATGCAAGTGCTGTTGGTCCAAATCTTGTACAACCATCAGCTAAGATATCTGGATCTCCATGAAGCGCAGCAAATGGAAGTTTTGGATTTTGCACCATATAAACTTTACCATTTAGAAGTTTTTGCTTAGTTAAATAGAAACTTCCAGCTACTGGCAAGCAACCAAAGTCTAGACCATAACCCATTTTATGTGCTAAATATAGTGAATGAGCACCTGCATTTACTACAACAAAATCAGCACTAATTGATAAGCCATTTGCGGTTTGGATATAGAATTTATCACCATTGCGGTAAATTTCATCTACTCTTGAATTTAAATATACATCGCATTCGCTTTTATCTTTTTTAGCATTTTCTATAAATGTAGTTGTAAATGCACCATAATCAACTGTAGTATATTCTCCACTTTTTACACCCATACCAACTACATTTTCAGCTCTATGAGTGCCATCACTATTTAAAATAATTTTTGGCTCAATTTTAGCTAATTCAGCCTTATCATAAAACTCTAAATATGGATAAAGCTCTTTGAATTCCTCATATCTATTTTTAATATACTCTACCTCGACATCGCCTACGCCAATTGCCATTTTTTGACCATCAAACATATATTTACCTTGATAGCCGTGTTGTAAACCGTATTTTACTACCATTCTAGCAGTTTTGCTTACCTTTTGAGCTTTTTCAAATGTATAGTTTGTCTCTATATCACCACAATGTACAGTCTGCGAATTAGCTGTTCCTTTTGAATTTAACGTAGCAAGACCGCCGTACTTTTCTACCAATGCAATACTTTTAACATCTGTATATCTTGCTAATTCATATAGTAGCGCACCACCGCTGATACCACCACCGACTATCACCACCTCGTAGTGTTTTTCTTTCATCCTTAACTCCTAAGACAATTTTTGAATTCCGTAGTATATATTAATAAAACTTAAAGATAACAAAAGAAAAATAGTAAATTACAATATTTATAAATTTATCAGTTTATATGTTACAAATTTACTCTAATAAATATTAAATTTTTCTTTTATTATCTCTTTATCAAATCCGCTAGCAATACAAAGCATTAAAAGCACTCTAGCCTTTTGTGCATTAAGCGAATCACTAAGGATAAAATTTAACTTATTAAAATCTAACTCATCTCCGCTAATTATGCCACTATTTGTACGGCTTGAGATTACTACTATCGCTCCTTTAGAATTTGCAAATTTCAGCGCATGGAGCATATTTGGACTTAGGTTGCCATTGCCAAGAGCTGCGCAGATTATACCCTTTGCACCTAAATTTAAAGCGCTATAGACAGCCTCACCGCTAGCCCCTGCGTAATCATAGACTATCTCTACGCATGGCAAATTTTGTAAGCTTGATAGATCTTCACAAAATTTAGCACTAAACTCGCTTTGCATCGTATGGCGTCTAAGACTTTTGGTATAAAACACCGCCTTGCCATAATGTACAATTCCGCATTTACCGCAATTTGGTGAAGCAAAGGCATTTAATGCTGTTGTATTTGTTTTTATAATCTCACGAGCTAGGTGAATCTCATCATTTATCACCACCAGCACACCCATATTAGCACTATTTTTACAAGCTGCAACACTTATAGCATTATATAAATTCATCGCTCCATCGCTACTTAAGGAGTTTGCACTTCGCATAGCTGCAGTTATTACTACTGGTTTTTGGCTTTTTATGGTTAAAGTTAAAAAATACCCGCTCTCTTCAAGCGTATCAGTTCCATGAGTTATAACTAGCGCATCTATTTTATCATTAGCTAATAACTCATTTGCCCTATGTGAGAGTTTAAGCCAAATTTTTTCATTCATATCTTGAGAACCGATATTGCAAATCTGTTCTGCACTAATATCAGCTATACTTTTTAACTCATTAAATTCGCTTAAAATTTCATTAATACCAAATTTGGCACTCTCATATGCTGAATTTATCGGCCCAGTACTAGCACCAGCAATTGTTCCACCAGTAGCTAAGATTGCTATCTTTTTCACTGCGTATCTATCTCATCGTAGCTTTGAGTATATGGCAAGGTTTTTGAAGTTTTTGCCCCAAGCTTTTTGAG
>JAFVMP010000090.1 GCA_017506845.1 Campylobacter sp. | reverse complement strand
CTTTCAATAAATTTATAAAACATTTTATAGAAGAAATTTTTACGCTTCTTATCAAAAGATTTTTGATGCATATAGCTTAATTTAACTCTATCATCAAGCTCAAAAGCCTCTTTATCCCCGCTTTTATAAAAACTCAAAATTTCTACATCTAATCCAATCTGCGCATAAGCATTAGCTAGGTTAGTTACAACTCTTTCAGCGCCACCTTTTATAGTAATATCACCAATTGTTAATAAAATCTTCATTGCCAATTAACTCTTTTATTCTTTATAGTATCTAGATAGATTTGATGGTTTAATTCTAGCATTTCACGGCTGTTTTCAGTATGATATAAATGATATGCAATCCCAGCAAATTTCATCCGTCTAAGCTCCCCACCATTAAACAAAAATCTAGCCACAAACTCAGAATCTTCCCTTCCCCAACCTATAAAACTCTCATTAAACCCACCAATTGCCATACAATCACTCTTATAAAAGCTCATATTGCAGCTTCGAATTCCTTTAATAAAATCTTTTTTATTAAAAAAATCTGATTTAATAGCCCAGCTTTTATATATAAGTTTTGATAATATAGCGTTGCGAGTAGATTTAAAACTTTTAAACTCACAAACATTGCCCCCTCCTATAATAGAGGCTGTTTGACTTTCATTTAAAATTACTCTTGAACCTTGTAAAATCTGATTTTTCTTAGCAAATTTAAGATGATCAAGGATAAAGTTTTTATCTAAAACCATATCTCCATCTATAATTATAATATATTCACTCTTTGCATTATTAATGGCTTTATTGCGAATGGCGCTAGCTCTAAATCCTTTATCTTCATGCCAAATATGCTTTAATTCACAAGGAAAATTTTGCTTAAATTTGCTAATCAAATTTGCAGTATTCTTACCACTTCCATCATCAGCAATTAAAACCTCATTTGGTAAATAATCCAAACTTTCTATACTTTTTAAAACTTGTTCTAGATATTTTTCATTATTGTATGTGGTTACAACCAAACTCACACTTGGCATTTGATGATTTAACTCATATAATTTAGCATATTTAAAAAATGCACCAAGAGCATTACAAAAGCTAATTGCAAAACCTTTATATCCATACATAAATCCACTTTTAAAAAAGTAATCTCTAATAAATTTCCATCCGCCATGCAATACAGCACTAGCCATTGTGCTTGTTTTATGTCTATTTTGCTTTGCCCATAAGGTGGAGTATTTTTGCATCTTATCTATTAAAACAGATATATTATCATAAGCATAATGCCTTAATCCATTTTTTAGCTTCACTACATTTAAATTGCCAACTTCTAAGCTCTCATGAACAAAATTTGAGTTAAATTTAGTTTTGGTTTTATTAAACAATCTTAATACAAAATCTGGATGCCAACCGCAAGCTTTTATCCATTCACCTTTATAGAGATTTTTTCTAGGCATTGCATAGATATTATTTGGATTTAGTTCTAAATTTTCTAACTCTTTTAATGCACTTAACTCCAAAACCTCATCGCTATCAATGCTAAATATCCAATCATTACTAGCATAGCTAATAGCCAAATTCTTAAGAGGCCCAAAACCTATAAATTCACTAGAATATATCTTAAGATTACCAAATTTGTTTTTAAACTCATTTGCAATTTTTAAGGTATCATCGCTACTTTGATTATCAAGCAATATTATCTCATCAAAGCCTTGCAAAGACTCCAAACACTCTTTGATAGTATCTTGAGCATTTTTAACTAAGATACAAACGCTAATCTTGGTATTAAGTTTCATATATTCCTCTAAATATTTAGGGTTTTGTATCTGCTTTTTAGTGCCGATATGAACTTATCAATTTGCAAATTTAGATGTTTCATATCTGAGCTATTATCAATTACAAAAGTAGCTAGACGGAGCTTCTCGTCGATTGATATTTGCGAATTTAATCTAGCCTTGGCCTCATTTAAACTAATCCCATCTCGTAGCATTATGCGTTCTAAACAGATTGGCTCAAGTGCATAAACCACACAAACACTCTCAAACTCATTATAAGCTGGCGCACTCTCAAAATATAAAGGTAGATCAACTAAATATGGTTTTTCTTTCTTTTCAAATTCGCTAGCACTATCAAAAATTTGTTTTCTAATAAGTGGATGGAGCATATTCTCAAGCCTTTTTTTAGCATTCTCATCGCTAAAAACTAGCTTACCAAGGCGCTTTCTATCAACCTTTTTATCACTTATAAATTCATTGCCAAATTCATTAGCGATTCTCTCCCAGCACTCATCTAAAAGCCCATGTGCAATCTCATCAGCATCAATTACGCTAAAGCCGTAAATTTTGAGCAAATTTACAACTGTGCTTTTGCCACTACCAATAACCCCAGTAATTACTATAGCATTTTTAAATTTACTCAATGGAAGCTATGACCTCTACTTCTACTTTTACACCTTTTGGTAGATCTTTTACTGCTACTGCACTTCTGGCTGGATATGGCTGAGTAAAAAACCCTGCATAAACTTCGTTCATAGCAGCAAATTCGCTCATATCTGTTAAAAATACGGTAGTTTTTACAATATTTTTATAACTTAAATTTAGCTCTTCTAAAATCCCGCCTACATTTTTTAAAGCTTGAGTAGTTTGAGCCTTGATATCATCTCCTATAATTTCACCAGAGTTTGGATCTAGCGGTATTTGACCGCTGCAATATACTAAATTTCCTACTACTTTATATGCACTATATGGGCCAATTGCTTTTGGATAATTTGCCATTTTTATTTCCTTAATAAAATTTGGGTTATATTAGCATAAAATAAGTTCAAATTTGCTAAAATTCAGCTAAATTTTATTACATAAAAAGGATGGATTATGCAAGATTATAAGGGGTTTTATAAGGCCGCCTTTAAACTTTTTGATGGTAGAGTTTATAAAGACTATTTGCGTCGATTCTGCTATGGAGTAGAAGCGTCGTGCTACTCATATGTACCTAAACTCGTACTAATGCTAAAAAGTGAAAGCGAGATTATAAAAGCTTTTGAATTATCACGCAAATTTAATACTCCATTATGCTTTAGAGGTGCAGGAACTAGTCTAAGTGGTCAAAGCTCATGTGATACAGTGCTAGTTTGTCTAGATTTTTGCTGGGATCATATGAAAGTAAATAGCGATGCTAGCTCTATTACCTTAGGTTGTGGTGTTATTGGAGAAAATGCTAATAAAGCTTTAAAATCTCTAGGCAAAAAAATTGGCCCAGATCCAGCCACTATCGCTGCAGCACAAATAGGCGGAATAGTAAATAATAACTCAAGTGGAATGTGCTGTGGAGTTAAGCAAAACTCATATAATACATTAAAATCAATTAGAGTAATTCTAGGCGATGGGACCATCCTTGATAGTTCAGATGCATTAAGTGTAGCTAGTTTTAAAATTAGCCATAAAGAGCTTATAGATAAAATCTTAAATTTACGCTCTAAAATCATTAATGACAAAGAGCTTTGTGAATTAATAAAACGAAAATATAAGATCAAAAATACAACTGGATATAGTATTAATGCTCTTTTAGATTATAGTGATCCAATCGATATTATCACTCATTTATTTATTGGTAGCGAAGGGACTTTAGGCTTTGTAAGTAGCGTTGAGCTTGAGTGCGTTGATGATGAAAAATATAAGGCCTGTGCGCTTTTATTTTATGATGATATATTAAAGGCTGCTAAGGTTGTAGAGATTTTAGCCAAATTTGAAGATGAGATCTCAAGTGCTGAAATAATGGATTATGGCTCTCTTAAAGCTGCTTCTAAATTCAAAGGAGTAGATCAGATACTCCCAGATATAAATGAAGGCGAGGTATGTATCTTAATCCAAAGCCAAAATAATAATGAAGAGATATTAAAAGAACAAGTAGATAAGATAAAAAACGCTATAAAAGATTATCCGACAAGCCATAAGGCTAAATTTAGCTTTGATGAGAGTGAATTTGCTAATTGGTGGAAGATTAGAAAAGGTATTTTCCCAATAGCAGCAAGCGCAAAAAGACCAGGAAGTAGCGTTATAACCGAAGATATCTGCTTTGAGATTAAAGATCTTGGAGAGGGGATTAAAAAACTTCAAGAGCTATTTGATAAGCATGGATTTAAAGATAGTGCTATAATTTTTGGTCATGCTTTAGCTGGCAATTTGCACTTTATTATTACGCCAAATTTAAGCCAAAATGTAGAATTTCAAAACTTTTCAAATTTAGTCAAAGATATGTCTATAATGGTATCAAACTTTGGTGGAAGTATTAAGGCTGAACATGGAACTGGCAGAATGGTTGCACCATTTGTAGAGCTAGAATGGGGAGCTAAAGCTTATGCTATAAATAAAAAGATCAAAGAAATTTTTGACCCGCATACTCTAATCAATCCAGATGTTATAATCAGCGATGATAAAGATATATTCAAAAAAAATATAAAACAATCAGCACTTATTGGAAATGAATTTGATGAGTGTGTAGAGTGTGGATTTTGTGAAAAAAACTGCCCATCTAATAAATTAACTCTAAGCCCACGCCAAAGAATTGCTCTAAAACGAGAAATGCAAAGATTAGGCTCACTAAATGACAAGGCTAGTAAAAAATTACTAAAAGAGTTAAAAGATGGCGCAAAATACTTCTTAAATGAAAGTTGTGCTGCCTGTTCTATGTGTGAAGAGTTATGTCCTGTAGGTATAAATACAGCAAACCTAGCCCTAAACGAACGCAAAGTAAATGCTAGTGATTTTAGCAAAAAAACTGCTGAGTTGGCTAAAGCAAACTTCTCTTTAGCTCTAAATGGAGCCAAATTTGCCCTATCAGCTGCAAATTTACTAAATTCAAATTCAATTCGCAAACTCTCTTTTAAAGCTAATTTAGCTATAAAAACTCCGGTTCTTAAAGAGTATCTACCAAGAAAAAATAGCTATAAACTGCGTGATAAAAATTATGGCTTTGATGAGAGTGTGGTATATTTTTCAAGCTGTCTAAATAGAGCCTTTGCTCCAAATAAAAATCTAAATGATAAACGCCCTATTCAAGAGGTATTTGAATCACTATGCAAAAAAGCTAAGATAAATGTAATCTATCCTGAGCAAATTGATGATATCTGCTGCGGAAAAATATTTACCAATTATCCAGATACAAAAGAGCTAAATAGAGCTAAAAATATTGATATATTAAAAGAGGCTACAGATGATGGTAAATATCCTGTAGTAATTGACCATGGTGCTTGTTCATATGAGCTTATTAAATCCCTTAAAGATAGGTTTGAAATTTATGATTTAAGCGAGTATTTGCTTAAATTTATCTCTACAAGACTTTCTATTGTCCCAATAAATGACGCAATAGGACTATATACAATGTGTGCTAGTAAAAAACTTGGACTTGAAAATACTATGATGAGTTTAGCTAAGCTTTGCACTAAAGGGCAAGTTATAGTCCATAGCGATACTGCGTGTTGTGGATTTGCTGGATATAAAGGGTTTTTTACTCCACAATTAAACATACACGCTACAACTAAATTTAAAAGATTTTATAAAAATAGCGCTATTAATATAGGCTTTAGCAACTCTAGCACATGCGAAATTGGGCTAAGCGAAGCTAGCTCATTTAGCTGGCAACATATAGCTTATTTGTTAGATAGTGTTAGCATTAGCCAAAAATAAGTTCAAATAGTGTAAAATCACGAAATTTAAAAGAGGTGAAAAATGATAAGTTATAAAGACGCAGGCGTAGATATAGATGCTGGAAATAGCTTTGTTGAGGGGATTAAACCATTTGTTAAATCGACTCTAACTCCAAATGTAATAGGTGGAATAGGATCATTTTCTGGAGCATTTAGACTTCCAAGCGGATATAAAAAACCAACACTTCTAGCTGCAACTGATGGCGTAGGAACAAAACTTCGCCTAGCAATAGATAGCGGTAAATTAGATAGCGTAGGAATTGATCTAGTTGCGATGTGCGTCAATGATTTAATATGCAATTTTGCTACTCCGATGTTTTTTTTGGATTACTATGCTACTGGCAAGCTTGATATCAACTCAGCCAAAGAGGTAGTAAGCGGAATCGCTAAAGGATGCGTGCAAGCTAAATGTGCTTTAATTGGCGGAGAGACAGCTGAGATGCCAAGTATGTATAGCTCAGGAGATTTTGATTTAGCTGGATTTGCCGTAGGAATTGCTGAAGAAGATGAGATAGATAGAACTAAATTTGTAAATGAAGGCGATATCTTAATAGCTCTTCCAAGTTCTGGTTTGCATTCAAATGGATTCTCACTAGCGCGTGCTGTGATAAAAAAAGAGAAGTTAAATTTAGGTGATGAATTTGAAGGTAGGACACTTTTAGAGACACTATTAGAGCCTACGAGAATTTATGTAGATGAGTTTTTACGACTTAAAGATAGTATAAATGCAATGGCTCATATAACTGGTGGCGGTATAGTAGAAAATCTACCAAGAGTACTTCCAAATGGCCTTGGTGCAAAAGTACAAAGAAGTGCTATAAAAACGCCAAAAATCTTTGACCTTATTGCCAAAAGCGTAGAACAAAGCGAAATGGATAGAACATTTAACTGCGGCGTAGGAATGGTGCTAGTAGTACCAAAAGATAAAGTTGATTATGTATTAGCCAATAGCGATGGATATATAATTGGTCAGATTATTAAAGGAAGTGGCGTAGAGATGTTGTAGGCTTTGTGATTATTGATTATACACTATCACAAAGTATTAATATTAAGGCAATTTTTGGTAAAAAGCATTTTTAAATTCCAAATTTTGTCTTTTTTAAAATGTCTTTAACAGATGAGCATTGTAAAAGTAAAATTTATAACTGCTTTAGATAAAAT
>JAFVMP010000089.1 GCA_017506845.1 Campylobacter sp. | reverse complement strand
TGGATCTATATCATTTCTAAAAGTTTTACCTCCGCTATCAAGGGCAAAAACAATATAATCACTATGAAATTCTTGCTTTAAATTTGCTATAAAATTTGCAAATCCATGTATCATACCACTTGGTTTGCCATCTTTATTTTTAAGTCCACTCATCGCATAGTAAAGGCGGAAAAAAAATCCAAAAGTATCAATTATTGTTAGAGTTTTCACGCTTTCTCCTAAATTTATCACAAATCTTACAAAGGCCAAATTTATACGCCATATTTCTAAACGCTATAAAAATAAAGGCACCAATATAAATTCCGCCAAAATCTTCCAAAAATCCAATCACAAGCTCGCCAAATTCAATATCATCAGGCCGCATCAATGCTAAATAAAGGCTAAAAATAGTTGCACTAATTAAAAATATTAATCGTTTCTTCTCTTTAATATTATAAAAAAACCCAAGGATAAAGCCAGGAATCGCACAGATTATAGCACGTACTAAGCAAACAATAAGAATTATTACAATTTCCATCTATATTAAAAACCTACTTGCAACGCCGATAATTGCGCTATTTGAGCGAAGTATATATGGTGAATTTAATGCAAATTTAGTTAAAATTTTCTCTCTTTCTTTTTGACTAAATCCACCTTCTGGCCCGATAAAAAGCATCTCTTTGCCCTCATATCCAGATAAACTCGCCCCACCAAAATCAATAAGCGCTACATCGCTTTTATAAGCTAAAAGCTCATCAATATTATTAAACACTGCAATCTCTATGATAGAATTCCTACCACACTGCTGCGAACTACCGATTAAAATTCTCTCAAATCTATCTAAATTTAGCTTGATATTTCGCTGAGAAAACTCACAATATACTAAATTTAAACGCCCTACACCAAGCTCGTTTAAACTTGGCAAGCTCTTTTCTATTACGCTAGGATCAACTACTGCCCACGCTAGCTCAAATTTATGCTCTACAAAAGGTATTAATGATTTAAACACTAATTCCAAGCTAGCTCGCCTTCTATCCATATTAATAATCTCATAAATATAGCTATATCCATCTTTTAAATTTCTTATATCTACTCTTTTACCTTGAGTCAGTCTAAGAGCTTTTAAATGGCTAAAGCTATCGCCATCAATATCTATATTCTCGCTTCCAGCACCAGCATGATATATAAATTTCATAATACAATTCCAATAAATGTCCCAAATCCAACAATAGCTATTTCACAAAATATTTTTATAGCCATAAATTTCTTAAATTTACCAAATTCCCTATTTAATCTAACGGCTTTTAATCTTTTAAAACCGATCGCTCCAAAAGGAATTAATGCCACCCAGCAAACTATCATTATCCAAATTGAAAAACTCATCTCAAAGTGTAAAATAGCTAAATTTAACATCCCTGTAAAAAATATAAATGCCATAAAAATATAATATGTTGGTAAAAAATACATAAGACGCTTAATATAGCTAAACTTAGCCGTATCGCCGATAAATACAAGCCCTAAATGAACTACAAGCAAAGCTAAAAGTATCTTTATAAATCCAAGGTGTAAGCTTACGCTCATCATATATGTCTCTATCATTCTGCCACCGGTATTGGAGGAAATTCGCTATCTATGCTTGCGTTGCCATCACTTTTAGATATTGGAACACCTGGGGGCGGAATCTCTACGCCATCATTTTTATCAATTTTTGGCTCACTCTTATCACAACCATAAAAACTAAAAATTAGTAAAAATACTAGTGCTAATCTTTTCATCAACACTCCTTTGGATTTATAAATTTAAAGCCATTTTTAAGCTTTTCGTAAAAATCAAAATCATTCCACTCAGCTTTAATCTCATCGCTAAAAATTATCTCATCTAAATTTATTATTCCCATTTTAGGGCTATATGCATCCTCTCTAAAACACTGCGCATAACCAGTAGCTGTTTCATGCACAATAATACTATAAAGCTCTACACCTTTTTCACCATTTTGCATAACGCACTGACTAAGTAGCTTATCAATTAATACAAAAAATATACGGCTAAAATGTTCAGCGCTTGGGTTATATGGAAGCTCTATCCAGCGTTTAGAGTGCTTTTTCATATCATTTTTATACTCATTGCTATCTTTTGCGTAAAGTGTAGTAGTATGATCAAAACTATCAATAATCATTCTAATGTGCTGTTTCATAAGGCCAAAATCATAAACCATACCAGCAGCATCAAGATAATCAGATTTTAATAATACTTCACATCTATAACTATGACCATGAATACTCTCTTTGCAGCGTTTAGAGCTACAAAATCTAACTATATGAGCATTTTCAAAATCATAAATTTTTCTAATTATCATACATTAAACTCCATCTAAATCATTCCAAATTCGAATATGCAATCTATCGCTATAATTAAATCCATTTTCTATACATAAATTTACTACATTTTTAGCGTTGTATTCTAGCTCATTTTGGTCTCTTGCTAAAGGCATACACCAAACCTCGCCATTTTGTAAAGCTAAAATATCTTTAATTTCATCAATCTGCTCACCAGTAGTTACAAATTTATAAAAACAACTAGCATTGCTAAATAGTGATTTTAACGCTTTTTTATTAATTCTTTTATGGGCTGGCTCACCACTTAGGGCTAATTTTACACTTACAGCAAAAGTGCATTTTTTATATATTGGAAATTTAGCAAAATCAACATCAATTGTTCCATTTGTCTCAAACTGTACGCTAAATCCCACACTAATAGCATACTCAAGAAATTTAAGCAGATCTCTATCAGCGTGATGAATAAGCGGCTCGCCACCAGTGATAATGATTAAAGGTTTATGTTTTAACCCAAGAAGTAAGCTAATTAAACGCTGAGAGTCAAATTTTTCATACTCAAAATGCGATGATTGTGCGGCTCTAATAGTATCGCACCCTAATAACATCTCTCCAGTTTTTGGTGAGCGAAGAGAACAACCAAACCCAACGCATTTAAGATTACATCCACCAAGACGGATAAAAAATGCATTTTTACCTTGAAATTTTCCCTCTCCTTGAATAGAGCTAAAATACTCAACAACCTCAACCATATTATCCGCCAGTTTGATAAAATGCCCTACTTGAGATCTCGCCTTTACCGTCATTTTCCCATTTGTTCTTCTCAGGTTTTGCATCTAAAACAGATTTTAAAATCTCTCTAGCCTTTGCGTAATCGCCATCTCTCATAGCTTCTTTTATGCTTTGACCATCTTCATAGTATAAACATGGAATTAAAAGCCCATCAGCACTTAGGCGTAAGCGGTTACAACTAGCACAAAAATCATGCTTATGTGGATCAATTATTCCAAATTTATATCCATCGCTGGTTTCAAATAGGCTTGAAGGGCTGTTTGGGCTTTTTGTAATCTCTTTTATACTATACTTTTTAGATAATATTTCTAAAATATCATCCTTTTTAAGTCCCTTTAAATCACTAGCAGCGTGGGTATTTTCCATAAATTCGATATAACGAATTTGAGCATTTTTGCTTTTTGCAAACTCTAAAAGCTCTATTAACTCTCCATCATTTACTCCACGCAAAGCAACAGTATTTAGCTTTATTGCAAATCCTTCATTTACTGCCTCATCAATTCCAGCTAAAACATAGCTTAAAACTTCCTTTCTAGCTAGAAAATTGGCCTTTTTAGCATCTAAAGTATCAAGCGATATATTTAATCTTTTTAATCCAGCCTCTCTTAACTCTTTAGCTTTTTGCTTTAGATAATATCCATTTGTCGTCATCGCCAAATCAAGACCTGGCTTATAATCATTTATCATTTTAACAAATTTTTGAATATCTTTTCTTACTAGCGGCTCACCACCTGTGAGTCTAACCTTTTTTACTCCATTATCAAGGCAAATTTTAACAAATTCAAACATCTCTTCGTAGCTTAAGATATTATCCCTACCAATGCTATTGAATTGATTATCTTCTGGCATACAATATCTACATTTAAAATTACATAGCTCAGTTACAGAAATTCTTAAATAATCAATCACTCTACCAAATTTATCAACTAGCATTACATCTCTTTTTTAAATTTCAAAATCATCGTAACTTGTCCTACGCCTAGTTGAAGATCTTTAGCAATCATCTCAGGACTTTTTCCAGCCCTATACATCTCAACTACCTTGCTCTCATTGCTTACTTCAAAACTTGGCGGTGTAATTTTGCTTATACTTTTAGTTCGTTCTTCAAGGTTGTATAGCCTATCTAATTGATCATCTTTTATCTCATTTACAGATTGTTCTATTATACGAACATTTTCTATTATTGGAGCGATTTTATGACTTAATCCTTCGCTAATTTTAATATCAATTTGATGCTCTATCTGACTCATATCAACTGGATTTTGTAGCACTGGTGGCGGAGTTTGTGCTAATTCTGTTAGTTGTTTTTTGAGCTGATAATTCTCTTTTATTAGACCCTCTATTGCTAATTCAAATTTAGCAAATTTTAGATTTACTTGCTTA
The DNA here is from genome assembly GCA_017506845.1 of Campylobacter sp. GTDB lineage: Bacteria > Campylobacterota > Campylobacteria > Campylobacterales > Campylobacteraceae > Campylobacter. The sequence goes on along the minus strand of JAFVMP010000089.1, from coordinate 1,723 downwards.
TCTCTTAGCCAAAATATCGCCCCAAACACACCCAATAATAGCACAAATGCTACATAAAGTAATAACTCATTGCTCACTATTTTTAACCTTCCTTATCTCTAATCTCTCGCTCTCAGCTACAAAAGCGTTCCACTCACGCTCATTACCTCTTGAAATTTTTAAAATCTTAGCACAATTTGGCGTAATTGCTTTAAAATATACCATAACTTCACGCTTGATAAATAATGGCAAATTTACCCTAGCAAAATAACTAGTCCCAACTTCTAAACAATCTTTATCAAATTCAAATCCCTCATATCCGATTTTACTAGTATCAAGGCAAAATTTAAGTGGCTTTGGCGGGGTGTGCTGATTTTTAATGATATTTGATAACTCTTCTACTTTTTTATATAGTTCAACTAAAAGCTTTATAGTTAGCGGATCGCTATTCTCACCCTCACCCCTAACCATCTCGATGCTTAGCCACTCATCGATATTGCTCCTACTTTGATTAAACTCACTCTCGTGCGCCCCATCCATATCGGGTTCAAACTCAATCTCAACCCTACTACTAATCAATCTAAAATCTACCATAAACTCACCAATACAAAGATAAAAAATATAATCCCTAAATAGCCATTTAAAGTAAAAAATGCTCTATCGATCTTGCTAAAATCTCGTCTAACAATTCTATGTTCAAGATATAAAATAATTCCACTAACTACTACACCTATAAATCCTATTATTCCAAGCTTTGCACTAATAGCAAAAAGTAGCCAAAAAAGTATTGTAAGAAAATGAAAAAGAGCACAAATAAACATCGAAGCCTGCGCCCCATAAATACTAGGGATACTAAATAATCCCATTTTTTTATCATATTCCATATCTTGCAAAGAGTATAAAATATCAAATCCGGCCACCCAAAAGACAACCCCGCAAGATAACAAAATTACCCACAAAGGTATATCAGCAAGCACTGCAATAGCCCCAGCAATTGGTGAGAGCCCAAGACATATCCCAAGAACTACATGTGCAAGGCTAGAAAATCTTTTAAAGTACGAATATGCTCCTAGAATTGCTAAAATCGGAAAGCTTAACCAAAATGCAAGTGAATTTATAAAATATGCTACAACTACAAAAATTAATGCGTTTAACCAAATAAAGATTAATAAATTCTTACTGCCAATTCTACCATCTACACTTGGACGAGAAGCGCAACGTGGATTATCTTTGTCAATATCTCTATCTAGATAACGATTTGCTCCCATAGCAAAATTTCTAGCACTAACTGCACAAAATAACCCCAAAATCAACAATTCAAAACCAAACCAAACCGAACCATTTGCACTTTTTGAAGCTACAATCATCGCCACAAATATAAATGGCAAGGCAAAAACAGAATGTTTAAATACAATTAATTCATTAATATCTTTTAAAATTTGTATAAATTTCGCCATATTTTTCCTTCAAGTCATTATTTTAGCAAAATTTATCTAAATTTTGATTGATAAAATAGTGATTTTAAGCAATTTAAGGTGATGGTTTAGGTAAAATATACAAAAATAAAGAGTGTAAAATGTTTTATGAATTTGCAATTATTGGCACTACTGCAAGTGGAAAAAGCGACTTAGCTATTAAGGTTGCAAGAGAGCTTGATGGAGTGATTTTAAGTCTTGATTCATTATGTCTATATAAAGAAATTAATATCGCTAGTGCTAAGCCAAGTAGCGATGAATTAGCTCTT
>JAFVMP010000088.1 GCA_017506845.1 Campylobacter sp. | reverse complement strand
TATATAAAAATATTAAAACTCAAATTACTCAAATCAATAAAGATAAAAAAGATGAGCTAATTCGTTATCATTTAAATAAACTCGAACCAATGAACTGTCCACACTATTTAGATTGTAGTCCAAATTTGCTTAATGGTAGTGGCGGATTTATGGATTATAAAAGGGTATTTTGGCTTTTTAGTCTCTTTGGCGGAACATTAAAATCTAATGCATTAAAATATATAGATGAAAATGAATTAAGCGAGATGAATTTAGCATTTGATTATATCAGTTCGCTACGCTCAGCCTTGCAAATTAGCGGAGGTGGCGAAATTTTAGGTCGTGAATATCTAGATTCTGTAGCTAAAATTATGCAAACCAAAGCAAAAAAAGGCCTAAGCCCTCAAGAGATACTCCTAAGCAAATGCCTATGGGCGATGCATACTATATATATCTATTCAAGATATCTAGCAAGGCGTGCTTTTGGCGTAAGAATATCTTTAGGTACTGCTAGGATTTGTAGGCTTTCAAATGGGATATATAATATTGCAAATACTATCTATGTACCAAGCTGTAAAAAGCCAAAAGATTTTGAGCTTGTCCTTAAAGAATTAAGCCTGCTGCCTGATGTTGAGCTTGCTTTTGATATAAGTGCTTTAATATATATAAAACGCCTAGAAGATAGTAGCTCTACAAAGGTCTATGAAGGGCTAAAAAAGATATTAAATCGTAAGCATAGTAAGGATATTTTAAAGCTTCTTTTAGATAGTTCAAAGCTTCTTAAAATCATTAAACCAATGGAATTTAGCTCACATCTTGCTAGCTTAGAGGGCGAGTATAGTCTAGATGAGAGCTGTATAGCAGTTGTTGGTGAGCTAGAGAGCATTGAGGATAAATTTGTCTTTAGTCTTTATGCTGATTTGTGTGCTAATGGCAAAATGCTCTTAAAGCTAGTAGCCCTTATGCATAAAGCCTCTATAAATCACACAAGTAGTGCTAATATATTTCGCTCATATTGTGCTAAATTAGATTTAATGCAAAAGACCATAAATATGGGTATGAATTTGATTAAAAATCAAAATCAGCTTATAGATCTACTTTCAGAGCCGATTAATGAATCAGCAATGCTAAGCCTAGTAAGCTCTATTAAAGAAAAACAAGCCCTAAAACTGCTATATATCTTAAGTTACGCTAGATTAAAAGCTAAGAATTCACACCCATTTAGCGCTACACAAAATGCCAAGCTACGCCAAATTTATGATAGTGCTTTAAATGCTTTTGATAGTGATGAGAATCTAATAGATATTGTAAGTAAGCGCACTAAAAAGATTGAGCTTTTAAAAAAGCAGAAAGAATTTATATCATTAGATAAGCAGATAAAAGATAAAATTTTGGCCATAGAGTCAAATTTGCTCTTTCTTAAATATACTCAGCAGCAAATTATCGATATCGCACTTAAGGCTAATGATTGTTCAAATATAAATCTAGAATTAACAAGCCATAGCGTAAAAATTATCACTAAAAGTAGCTGGAATATGGCTATGGTTTTATGGGAGTTACGCAATTTAGATCTTGCTTATATGGAGATTTTTGAGCTTTTTGATGGCAAGAGTTATATAAGGCTTGATTATAATTCTAAGATTGAAAATAGTCAAAACCAAATTATCCAAGCTTTATGCTCTAAAGATAATCCGCAGTGTGATAAACCGGTTATTTTATCAAATGAGATTGGTTTTGATATGAATTATTCACAAAATTATGCTAAGCTAAATATAAATTCAAAAGATCAGCGTGGTTTTATGGTTTATATCCTAAGTATGCTTAGTAAATTCCAAATTAAGTTAGCAAATGCTAGAATACAAACTATCAAAAATCGCACCAGAAATGTGCTACTTCTACATATAGAAGATAAGCTAAAAGGTAAAATAGATCAATTTTTAAAAGAGATTATAACGGAGTAAAATATGTGTGGAATTGTCGGTTATATTGGCAATAAAGAGAAAAAAAATATTATATTAAATGGACTTAAAGAGTTAGAATATCGTGGCTATGATAGTGCTGGAATGGCTATAGCTAGTGGCGATGAGATAGGATATTATAAGGCAGTTGGAAAACTTGAAAATTTAGCCAATAAGATGAAAGATTATGAGTCTAAAGGCTTTGGCGTAGCTATCGGTCATACTAGATGGGCAACGCATGGAAAGCCTACTGAGATTAACGCTCATCCACATCTTGGCGAGTATAGCTTTGTTATCCATAATGGTATTATAGAAAATTACAAAGAGCTAAAAGATGAGCTAGAATCAGCTGGAGTGAAGTTTTTAAGTCAGACTGATACTGAGGTTATTGTTCATCTTTTTGAAGAGTATAATAAAAGTGCTAAAACTCCATTTGATGCATATAAAAAGACTATATCAAGATTAAAAGGCGCATATGCTACTTTGCTTGTAACTAAGGCAGCTCCTGGTGAGTTGTTTTTTGCCAAAAATGCAGCTCCACTTATCATCGCTAGAGATTCTGATGAGTTTTATCTATCTAGTTCAGATTCTCCACTTATTGGTCTGGCTAAAGATGCGATATATCTTGAAGATGGCACATATGGCGTAGTAAAACTTGGAAGTTTAAATATATATGATGAAAATGATAATGAAGTAAAATTGAGCTTTAGCGAGTTGCCAAAAGATAAAGGCTATGCGTTAAAAGATGGCTATAGATTTTTTATGGAAAAAGAGATCTATGAGCAGTCTCAAGTGATTGCTGAGTGTTTAATGGGAAGATTAAGCGATGATGATTTAAACTTAGATATAGATGAGAGTGTGCTTGATGGCATTGATGAGATAGTGCTATGTGCTTGTGGTACAAGCTATCATGCAGCACTAGCTGCTAGCTATCTACTTGAAAGATTAGCTAAGATTAGAGCTACTGTGGTGGTTGCTAGCGAATTTAGATACAAAGAGCCGTTTTTAAATCCAAATTCGCTATTTGTAGTAATTAGCCAAAGTGGCGAAACGGCAGATACTTTAGAGGCTTTAAAAATTGCTAAAAACTCAAATTTAAAAACTTTAGCTATCTGTAATGTGGATAATTCAAGTATTGTTAGAATGGCTAAGGAGGTTTTACTAACTCGTGCAGGTATAGAAAAAGGCGTAGCAAGCACTAAAGCTTTTGCTACTCAGATGATCTGCTTATGGATGTTAGCTCTAAAACTTGCTAAAGTTCGTGGCACTATAAGCACTAAAGTTTTGCAAGATGAGATAAATGCACTTCGTAATATTCCAAGTGTGGTAAATTTTGATAAAAGTTTGCAAGAAAAAATTTATCGCAAAGCTAAGCATTATGTGCATGGGCATGGATTTTTCTTTATCGGAAGGGATATTTTTTATCCATTAGCTCTTGAAGGTGCGTTAAAATTAAAAGAGATTAGCTATTTGCATGCTGAAGGTTATCCAGCTGGAGAGATGAAGCATGGGCCAATAGCCTTAGCAGATGAGGGGCTATATACGATTGCTTTATTACCACAAACTATCTTATATGATAAGACTAAATCAAATGTCGAAGAGCTTGCAGCTAGAGATGCATTTATCACGACTATCTCTCCAATTGAATTTGAGCTAAGCGATGATTTTATTAGGATTAATTCGCACTCTCATCCTATGGGTGAGTTTTTTGAGATTATGGTTGTGTTGCAGCTATTTGCACTTGAGATATCTATTAGATTAGGTAATGATGTAGATATGCCACGCAATCTTGCAAAAAGCGTAACGGTAGAGTAGGATTTAGATTTATTTATTAAGGGTATTGATGAAAAAGATTATTTTAATCATTGGTTTGCTTTTTAGCGTGATTATGGCTAAGGATATAGATCTTAAAGAGCTAGAAATCTCTTGTGATAATGGAGATATGAAAGCTTGCTCTTCTCTTGGAAATTTATATGATAAAGGCAAAGGTGTA
>JAFVMP010000087.1 GCA_017506845.1 Campylobacter sp. | reverse complement strand
TGATGATGGATTTATCGGAGAATTGGAGAGATTTTTTGCTCTTATTAGTGAGCCTAAATTTCACCCTAGTAAAGAGCTAATTGATAAATTAAACTATCTTAGCACTTTAGGTCATGAGCCACCACTTGTAGCTATTGTAGGGCAATTTAGTAGTGGAAAATCTAGTTTTTTAAATGCTCTTTTAGGCTCAGATATCTTGCCTACTGGAGTTGTACCAGTTACAGCAAAGCCTACATTTATCAAATATGCACCAAACTATATGCTAAAAATTTTACACAATGATGGTAGAGATGAGTATAAAAATATTGATGAGCTTAGCGCCTTTGTCGATCAACGCCACGCTTTAAAAGATGTCAAAAATTTAACAATCTATGCTCCAAATGAGATACTAAAAAAGATAAGCTTTATAGATACTCCAGGACTAAATTCTAGAAGCGATGCTGATACCTATGAGACAAAGATGATTTTAAAAGAGGCTGTAGCACTTATTTGGATTAGTCTTATTGATAATGCTGCTAGAAAAAGCGAACTTGATGAGCTTAACGCTATTCCAAATGATTTAAGACAAAATGCAATTGCACTACTAAATCAAAAAGATAAACTAAGCGATGAAGATATTGCTAGAGTACTTACTCACGCTAATACAACATATTCAACTCACTTTAGCTCCGTAGCTGCAATATCGGCTAAACTACAAAGAGAAAATAATCCAAATAGCGGATTTGAAGCGGTATTTGAGTTTTTAGATAGAATTGCAAATACCAAAGAGGATTTTATAAAATCTACATGTAAAAATATACTTATATCATCACAAAATCAAAATCTACATTTTATAGAAATTTTAGACGAAATTTCAGATATTTTTACTAAATTTCAAGACCGAACAAGTCTGAAATTTAATGAGTTAAAAGATAGATATAACTCTAAATTTGAGATATTTTTTGAAGCAATCAAACAAAATGCAGCATTAATAGCTGGTGAGATTAATGGTGCTTTAAAAAATGAAAAATCAGCATACTATAAAGAAAAAAATGGCCTACTAAGCAAAAACAGCTTTGAGAAAGTAGAGTATGAAAGAGTAAGCCTTGATAGAGATGAGATTTTAGGCAAACTTATATATAATGATGAAAAATTTGCTAAAATTTTTAAGAAATTTAGACGGGATTTAAGTGAGTTTGAAGATGAAATTTTAGCCGATTTACAAGCTATATTTGATGAGCTAAAAGAGCTTACACTGCGCTATAAAGCAAAATATGAAAGCCTTAGAAAATCAGATATATTGCACTCTGATCTTTTATTTGCCGATATTCGCAAATTCTCAAGCGAAGTATACTCTTTATTTATAAGCCATATTGAGACTCTATTTTTAGCTAAATTTGCAAATTTAGGGCTATTTTTTGAAAGAGTATTTATAAAAGTTAGTGCAAACTATCAAAATGCAATTAGGCTAAGTGTAAATTTCATTGCTCAAAAGTGCGAAAAAAGTAGTCAAGATTATGAGTCTGATCCACTTGCATTTAGCCTGTATTATCCTAGACTTAGTGAGATAAATGAGAGAATATTAAATGAGCTAAGCTACTATGAGTTTGAGAGTGAATTTACTGGAAATTCAACATTTATCACTAAATTTATAAACACATTAGAAGCAGAATTAGCTACTTTAATGGATAAAAACCAAAACTACATAAACTCACTAAAATCAAAATATAAAAGCGATTTTGATGAGTTAAGTGCTAGTTTGCCATGGTCATAGAAATTTGGCAGATTAATCTGCCAAATCCTCAAAATCTTCATAATTATCTATAAATTCATTTGCTAAAAACTTAGAATATATATCACTTTCAATTCTACTTTTTAATTCAGCAAATTTAGAACCATCGCCATTTTTTATAAATTCTAAAAGCTCTAAAGTAGCACTATCATCTATATGATTTTCTAAAAATTTAATAGCACCATCTATTCTTGATTCTTTATTTTCAATGCATAAAACTGCACGCAAAATCTCACCACTTAAACTATTTGCCGCTCCAGAGTATGGTACTAAAACCTTATACATATACTCAGTACTCTCTTTTGCTCCAAAACAATTAGGTTCAAGTCTTACGCCATTTTCATCATGCCAAATTCTATATGTTTCATCACCAATAATACTATCAAATTTTTTGCCATCTTTACTAGAACACTCCCAACATCTATCAAAATACTCATCGTTCCAGCCATTTAAAGCAAAAAATCTACCGCCATGTTCTACAACTGCTATTTGCGTATCTTGCCAATGCATTTTCCCACCTTTTTTATAGTTTTGCTAATTCTAACCAAATTTATTATTAAATTAGCTTACTATTTTAGCTACTTGATTTTACTAAGCCCTTTTTCAGCTTTCTAATTATAAATCTAGATGGATTTAATGCATTAATAGTGCTTTTTTTAACACAAATTTGACGCCCTAAAACCATATCAAGCAAGATATTTGCACCCAAAATTGATGTACTAAGCCCACGAGAGCCATGAGCAGCAGATATTAATAAATTTTGATAATAAACTGGAGATTTATTAGATGGTTTATTTTTTGTCCATAAAAGCGAATTATATATTTTTATATATTCACTAGCATTATGAATCCCACCAATTATAGGAAATCTATCGCCGCTATAACCTCTAAATCCAACATTAGAACCAATTATATTTAGCTTTTTACCATTTAAAAATTCATCTACTAAAGCTATATTTTCATCATCATCACTACTACGAGGCAAAGCATCATCATCGCCTCGTGCATAACTAGCTCCTACTAATTGCACCACATTAATAGCCTTTGTGATATATCCTCTAGCACTTAGTGGTCTATTAAGATTCATAAACTCATCAACTAAAGTAGTCTGCCCACGCACCGAGCTAAGCTGCATATATGCATCGCTAAATTCACTTATAAAAAGCTCTTTTGCCCTATTGCCATTAGCAAATATTACTACATCGGCTTTAATTGTCTTTAAATTGCTAAAATTTACTTCATAGCAACTTTCTAGCTGTTTGAGTGATTTATACTCATATCCATAATAAATCTCAAGATTTTTTGCCAATGCAAGGCAGAGATTTTGAGGCTGAATTTGCATAGCTAAATCAATATTTGCTTTAGGATAAATATCATTACTGATACTAAAAAACTTGCTATCGTGGTTAAATTTACTCAGCATTTTATCATTTACTAAATACTCATCACACCCACAAAAATCTACAAAATCACCACCAAATTGCCTATAAAATTGCCTAGAGAGCAAAAAACTACTCATATGCATATCACCCAAAGCTACGCCAGGTTGAGTAATAAGTGGAGCACAAATTCCAGCTAAATTTGAACTTGCACCTTGTGCGGCCTTCTCATTGGACTCAGCTACTACTACATTAAATCCAGCCTCTTTAAATAGCGTAGCAATAGCTAGTCCAGCAATCCCAGCACCAATTATTAGGATAGTTTTTGGGTTTGTAACTATTGGCAGATCAAACCAAATTTGCTTTTTTATCCTAGATTTTGGCTCTATGCAAATAGCTTGTAACATCTCTCGCTTTTTATGGTAACCCTTTAGTTTGCCAACTTCAAATCCATTTTGACTAAGTCTATCACGGACAACTCTAGCACAACTAAAACTTCTAACTATCGTATCTTTATAAGAGTAACAAGCTAAATTTGATAAAAACTCCTCACTCCACATTTGCGGATTTTTACTTGGAGCAAAACCATCTAAATACCAAACATCAGCCCTAAACTCACACTCTTCTAAAAACTCTAAAATATCACCAAAATATAGATCAAGAATAATTGTACGATTTAATAAATATATACGCAAAAGCGAATTTGGCACGATATGATAACTATCTAAAAACTCTTTATAAATAGCACTATCAAGCCCGAATTGCTCATAAATACTAGCTAATTCATCTTTGCTAAATGGATACTTTTCAACTGCGATATAGTGAAGGCTCTTTTTATTTAAGCTTTTAAACTTTGCAATAGTACAAAAAAAATTTAACCCAACGCCAAATCCGGCCTCAGCTACTACAATTGCACTTTTATTAACTCCATCTAAAGCACTACTATAAGCATACTC
>JAFVMP010000086.1 GCA_017506845.1 Campylobacter sp. | reverse complement strand
TTAAAAATATATATTTAGCTTGAATTTATTAAAATTTCGATAAAATCTAGCCTTGCATTATGTAAATTTAGTGATGCCAAAGGTTAGGTATATGCGATACGGCAAAGTTTTTCTTGCTTCTGGACTATTTAGAAGAGCTATAATTATTTTAGCTATATTTCTTACTATGAGTGGTTTTAGTTTGCATTTTATATTTACTAATGACAATATAAGCAATGCCGTATATTTAGGCTTTTCAACGCTTGCGATTATGCTTTTAGTGCTACTTTTGGAGATATTTTTATTTATTAAAAATAATCTTATTATACCAATTGCTAATACTAAAATGTTTATTGATAAACTAGCTCACAAAGAGATTATCGATCCAGTTTCAAATTTTGATTTTTATCATATAAATAAAAATATTTATGATTTCTTTACATCGTGGGTATGCTCACAAAATAGCCTAAAATACTATATGGAATATTATAGTTTATTATTTGATAGAAGTGATATAAAGATTTTATTTATCGATGCTAAAGATGGCTCTATAATGGATGCTAGCCGTTGTGCGGTGGAGTTTTATGGCTACTCTAAGGGCGAGCTATTAACAATGAGTATATTTGATATTCGTGTAAATGATGGAGCAAAAACTAACTATCATAAGCATAAATTAGCTAGTGGTGAGATTAAATTTGTTGAGGTGATTAGCACTCCAGTAAGCTTATATTTTAATGATTCATATTTTATGATTATTTTAGATGCTTCAAAAGCACAAGAAAAAATAGAGAGTTTAAATAGTGAGATTGGAATGATTGAGCATAATCCTGCAATTGTGATTAAATTTATCTATGATGAGAGCTGGATGAGCACTCAGCTTAGTTCAAATGCAAATTTATTAATTCCAAATGATGTTAAACAAATCGATATAAAAACTTTATGCCATAGTGATGATATCACTCCATTAAGCTTAGAGTTAGAAAGAAAGATAAAATTAGAAAATAGCATATATGATATGAAAAAAGAGCTTGATAGAGCTTATAGATTTAGGTTAAATAGTGGCGAGTATGGGTGGTTTAGACTTTTTGTTTCAAGTATGAAAAATAAAGATAACAAAACAGAAGTTACTATGTTTTTAGTTGATAGCACTGAACAAGAGATTTTAAAAGAGATTTTATCTGGTAAATTAAAACGCTATGAAAGTAGAATTTTAAGCAGTAACTTGTTAGGCTTTGAGTATTTTGCTCAAAGTGGTATTTTTAAATTTAGTATTGATTTTGTTGAGTTTTTAGGATATAAAAATAGTATTGATATGGGAGTTAGTTCTATTGAGGATATATATAAAATTATATATAGAGATGATATTGATATTTTAATTGATGAGTTAGATAGATATATAGATGGTAGTTCACGGTTAATTGAGTGTGATATAAGGCTAATTAAAAAAGATGGAAGTCAAATTTATGTTAGAATTAAAGCCAAAGCCCTAGATACACTAAATGACTCTGATGAGATTATTGGTACTGCTACAGATATTAGTGATCATCACAATTTTGTAGTTCAAAGCGCTATAGCTGAGGCGATTATGCTTAGTTCTATTAATGGAATATTAATTTGCGATGCAACTGGAAATATATTAGATGTCAACGAAAGCTTTACAAAAATTACTGGATATAGCAAAGAAGAAGTTATTGGTAAAAAACCACAAATCCTGCATTCAGGTAAGCATGATAATGTATTTTATGCTAAAATGTGGTCTGATATTAAGCATTTTGGTAGTTGGAGTGGAAAAATCTATAATAAAAATCGTTCCGGTGAAATTTATCAAGAGCATCTAGTAATCACAGCTATTAAAGATGAACATGAGATAATTCAGCGATATGTGGCACTATTTTATAAAATAATGGAGTAAGGAGAGAATTTGAATTTGGATATACAAAAGATCTATGAACACGATATCCCAGATGGGTCAAAGCTATATTTTGGCGCTAGCGCTAAGCTTAAAAGAGAGATTGAAGCTAAAGCAGCTGAAATTTTAGAAAAGAATGAATTTAGCGAGATTATCACTCCATATTTTAGCCATCATCAAAGACTTAGCGTAAAGCCTGAGAATTTAATTCGTTTTGGTGATAAGCAAAATTTAGAGATTGCTCTTCGTAGCGATAGCACAATAGATGTAGTTAGGATTGCTACAAAAAGATTAAAAGATAGTGATACTAAAAGGTGGTTTTACATTCAGCCAGTATTTAAACATCCAACTAGTGAAATTTATCAAATCGGTGCTGAGATTTTAGGCGATAGCAGTATTATGCCGTGCATAGATGTAGTTAGTGAGATTTTTAGAGAATTTGGTATTAGTGCGCATTTGCAAATTAGCAATATTCAAATTCCAAAAATTATTTGCCAGCTACTAAATTTACCAATTAGCGTATTTGAAAATGGTAGATTAGAAGTAATTTTGGGACTAAATTTACCATGGTTAAACCGCCTAGCAAATATAAAAAGCGATGCTGATATAGATGCGGTTATTGCCATTGCACCAAGTGAGCTAAAAGAGCCGTTAAACTCGATAAAAGGATTAGCTAGTAACTATGATAAACGAATATATGCACCGCTATATTATTCTAAAATGAGATATTATGATAAGCTATTTTTTAGGTTTTTATGCGATAATAGCATTTTAAGTAGTGGCGGAAGCTATGAAATTGATGGAAACATCTCAGCTGGGTTTGCTATATTTAGCGATGCTGTGATAGAGAATTTAAGAAGCAAATAAAGGATTGATATGACAAAAGCAGATTTAATTGTTGGAATTCAGTGGGGCGATGAAGGTAAGGGCAAAATCGTAGATATGCTTTCACAAAATTATGATTTAGTGTGCAGAAGCGGCGGCGGACATAATGCTGGTCATACTATATGGGTAGATGGCGTAAAATATGCACTTCATTTAGTTCCAAGTGGTATTTTGCATCCAAATATTATAAATATAATTGGCAATGGCGTAGTAGTAAATCCTGAAGTTTTAATCAAAGAGATGGCGCAATTTAAGAATCTAGAAGGAAGATTTTACATTAGCGATAGAGCTCATCTAAATTTAGCCTACCACTCGCTAATTGACCAGGCTAAAGAGAGATTAAAAGGTGATAAGGCTATAGGTACAACTGGTAAAGGTATTGGTCCAGCATATGCTGATAAGATTAGTCGCACAGGGCATAGGGTTGGCGAGCTTTTAAATCCTGAGCTATTAAGTACAAATTTAATGAATGATTTTGAAACTAACAGGGTTTATTTAGATGCTCTTGGTGTGCAAATTCCTAGCAAAGATGAGATCTATCAAGAACTTAAAGGATTTAAAGAGGCTTTAGCGCCTTATATTGCTGATACTACTCAAATTCTATGGAGAGCAATGAGTGAGAATAAAAAAATTCTTCTTGAAGGCGCTCAAGGAACGCTTCTAGATATCGATCACGGAACATATCCATATGTAACTAGCTCAAATACTATTGCAGCTGGAGCTTGTACTGGGCTTGGACTTAGTCCAAAAAGTATTGGCGATGTGATTGGAATTTTAAAAGCTTATACAACTAGAGTTGGCAATGGAGCATTCCCAACAGAAGATCACGGCGTAGATGGGCAAACTATGTGCGAAGTGGGTAAAGAGTACGGCACAACTACCGGTAGAAGACGCAGATGCGGATGGTTAGATGCTGTAGCTGTTAGATATGCCTCAATGCTAAATGGCGTTGATAGCTATGCACTAATGAAGCTTGATGTGCTAGATGGATTTAAAACCATTAAAATTTGTAAAGCTTATGAATATCAAGGACAGATAATTGATTATATGCCTGCAAATTTAGATGAGGTTACACCTATTTATGAAGAGCTTGAGGGTTGGGATAGCATTAGTGGAATTAAGCATTATGATGATTTGCCATTAAATGCTAAGAGATATATTAATCGTATTGAGGAGTTAACTGGAGTTAGAGTCAGTATCGTCTCAACAAGTCCTGAAAGGAGTGATACAATACTAAGATGAGCAATCAATTTACCCAAATAGTCAAAGTCAAAGAAGAGGAGTTAAATAAGCTTGAAATGAGTCTAGCACGAGCCAAGGCTACATTTCGTGAGCTTACTCGCTCTATAGATGCAATCAATGCTGAGCTTAATATGAGCAAATTTCCCAAAAGAGGCTCATCAATGAAAATTCAAGCTACAATCGAGCAGCAAAAGCTTTTAAGAATGCAAAAAGATAAGATTAAAGAGAAGATTTTGCTTACTCAAAAAGAGATTGTGCATTTTGAATTTCAGTATAAAAAAGCATATATTGAACTTGAAAAATTTAAATATATGGAGAAAGAAGAGACTCAAAAAGAGTTAAAAAATCTTAGAAAAAAAGAGGCTAAAAATCTAGATGATATGGGAACTATGAGGCACTCATTTTTAAATAAGGATAAGTATTGAAATTTATATATTTTATTATATTTTTGGCTAGTTTTTTGTATGCTACAAGTGAGAATAATGATGAGATTTTAGCCGATAGAGAGGCGAAGATTGCTAAAAATTTAGAATTAATAGATAGCTCGCGCCAAGAGCTAGAGGCTTATAGAGCTGCAACAAATACGCTATTTAATCAACGTGAAGAGCAGATTTTAGCTAAAGAAAGAGATCTAAATAAAACCTTAGCGCAGATTTCTCAAAAAGAAGAAAATATTAAAAAAATGCTTGATAAAAATGAGAAAATTTTAGCTGAATTAAAAAGCATTACAAATGATAAGATTCTAGCCGTTTATGCTAAGATGAAAGACGGAGCTGCAGCTACCATAATTGCTCAGCTTCCACGTGATGAGGCAGCAAAGGTTTTGCATGCGCTAGATCCAAAGAAGATATCGACAATATTTGCTAAGATGGATCCGCAAATCGCAGCCGAGCTAACTCAAATTTTAAAAAATGATAAACTTTTTAAAGAGATAAAATTTGATTAGATAAATTTAATTTTATCTTACTATCTTTTAGCTGATTTTATATATTTTTTTGATAAAATTAGCCAAAATTTTATAAAGGCTGTTTGAATGCGTATTAAACTTCCACATGCTCCATATATAGCAAGAAAGATTACAACTGATCTCCTAGGCTCTGGTTTTGTTAAATTCAAAAGCGGTACAGAGCCTATAACCGCCGTTGCTCAAGAGATTCTTTGTGTTGATATAAATAAAGAAAGAGCCCTAGAAGAGCGTGTAAAAGAGCTTTTGGAACAAAATGAGAATGAGATCGACTTTATGCAAATTGATCGCAAGAATATGTTTTGGTTGATTAAGAAAAAATTAGCCAAAGAGTTTGGGGTAATGCTCTCATATGATGACCGTTATAGTAGTCTATCGCATGAGATTTTACAAAGATTATGGAGAGAAAATTTAATCGATTATAGCGTTTCAGAAAATAGGGTTAAAAATCTAATCTATGGCGCAATAGAGAGCTATTTAAAACAGTATGAAGCTATCGAAGATAGTGTAGCAGATAGATTAGAAAACTATAAGAAAAAGCTAATACCAGGCACTGAGGAGTATGATTTGATATTTGAAAGACTCTATGAAGAAGAGCTTAGCAAAAGAGGAATGATATAATGAAGGCATATATTTATTTAGAAAATGGTGTTTATTTAGAAGCTAAGGCTTTTGGTAAGGGTGGAAGTGCTTTTGGCGAGCTTGTGTTTAATACATCTTTGACTGGATATGAGGAGATTATCACAGATCCTAGTTATGCTGGACAGTTTATTGTATTTACTATGCCTGAAATTGGGATTGTAGGTATAAATGATGATGATACAGAAAGTAGCAAAATTCACGCAAGTGGCGTATTTATGCGTAATTTTAATGCCAATCCAAGCAACTTTAGATCGCAGCAAAATATTGAAAAGTTTTTTTACGACCAAGGTAAATTTGGTGTGTATGATATAGATACAAGATATTTAACTAAGATGTTAAGAGATAGTGGAAATTTAAGAGTATATGTCTCAACTGAGATTAGCGATAAAGATGAGCTTAAAAAAGCTTTAGAAAGTAGCGCTAGAATTGATGAGATAAATTATGTAAGTATAGTAAGTACAAAAGAGCCATATACTCACACTGCTTCAAGATGGGAGCATAAAAACCAAGCTTATGGTAGTGTAAATTCAATTGGTAAAAGAGTTGCCGTTATTGATTATGGTGTTAAAAGAAATATATTAAATGAGCTTTGTAGTGTTGGACTTGAGCTTGAAGTATATCCGCACGATGTACAAGGTGAAGTTTTAATTGATAAATTTAATAAAGGTCAAATTCATGGAGTATTCTTAAGCAATGGTCCTGGTGAGCCTAGAATGCTAGTTAATGAGATTGCTCAGATTAAAAAACTAATAGCAGCTAATATTCCAATGTTTGGTATCTGTCTTGGTCATCAGTTGCTTTCAAATGCTTATGGGTATGAGACCTATAAGCTCAAATTTGGTCAGCATGGATCTAATCATCCAGTTCAAAATTTAGAGACAAAAAGCATAGAAATTACAGCGCAAAATCATAATTATAATGTTCCAGAGAATATATGCGAAGTAGCTACAATTACCCATAGAAATCTTTTTGATAATACTATTGAAGGGGTATGTTATAATGGTGGAAAGGTATTTTCAGTACAACACCACCCAGAAGCAAGTAGCGGCCCAAATGAGAGCAAATATATATTTAAGAAATTTATAGAAATTCTATAATGGAGCTTACTACCATCCTTGCTACTATTACACTTGCGGTTGGTTTTAGCCTTTCACACTGCATTGGTATGTGTGGCGGGTTTGTAGTAGCTTGTGCTGTAAAGCTTAGTCAAAAAGATAGAACAACTAGACTAATTTTATCTTTAGGTTATCATCTTAGTAGGGTTTTAGCTTATGTAATTTTAGGTCTTTTGTTTGGACTTTTTGGCTCAGCAGTTATCTTTAGTGGTGTTAGCAAGGGTTTACTTATATTTTTTGCTGGAGTAGTTTTAATTATTTTAGCTTTTGGTATTTTTAAAAGAGGCAAACTTCTTTCATGTATTGAAAATCAAAAATTAAGCTCATTGATTATACCGCTACTTGGTAAATTTAGACAAAAAAATAGTACTATCTCATTTTTAATCTTAGGATTTTTAAATGGACTTTTACCTTGTGGGGTTGTATATTATTTTTTAGCTATGTCTCTTGGAAGTGGATCGCTAGTAAATGGAGCGATTATTATGGCTATTTTTGGTCTTAGTACAATTCCAGTAATGATGGGATCGGGATGGATTTTGTCAACTTTGAGTACTAAATTTAAAAATTATATAAATTTAGCTTCATTTTTGATTATGCTTGGGTATGGAATTTATCTTTTATATTTGGGATTTATGGTGTTAAAATGAAATTACGACAATATCAAAGAGCCATTGATGAGAGTAATATTGTATCAAAAACTGATATAAATGGAGTTATAACCTTTGTCAATGATGAGTTTTGCAAGATTAGTGGCTATACAAAAGAGGAGTTAATAGGCAGTCCTCATAGTATAGTGCGTCATCCAGATGTACCAGCTGAGTATTTTAAACGTCTTTGGGAGACGATTTTAAATAAAAAAATTCACAAAGGACTAATCAAAAATAGAACCAAAGATGGCAAAGCTGTTTATCTAAATACTACGATTATCCCGATTTTAGATGATAATAATGAAATTGAGGAATTTGTGGCGATTCGTTATGATATTACTGAGATGATTGAGTTAAATGAAAGGCTTATGAGGGCGCAAAATGATTTGCGTGATCTAAATTCGCTTCTATGGCAAAAAGTTTCAGGTAAGACTAAAAAATTAGTTGAACTAAATAGAGAACTAGAGGAGCGTGTAGCAATTGAAGTGGCTAAAAATGAAGAAAAAAGTAAGTTAATGTTTCAGCAAAGCCGCCTAGCTAATATGGGTGAAATGCTGGCTAATATTTCACATCAGTGGCGTCAACCTTTAAATGAGTTAAGTATAAATTTATATAAACTCAAACAAAGTACTAAAGAGCCAAGCTCACAATTTATTGAGATTTATGAGCATTCAAAGGCTGTGATTAAAGGAATGAGTAGTATTATTGATAACTTTAGAAATTTTTTTACTAATAATGGTGATGATGAAAGATTTTCTCTTAAAGATGCTGCTCAAGATGCGATTTTAATGCTAGAGAATACTTTTAAAAATGCATCTATAAAACTAAAGATAGATATAGATGATAATATCTATATAGTAGGGCGTCAAAATGAGATGGCTCAGATATTTATAAATCTATTTTCAAATTCAAAAGATGCTTTTTTTCAGCATAATATAAAAGATAAGAGAGTAAATGTAAGAGCATATATTCAAAATGATACAAATAAACAGATCAAATATGCTATAATCACGATTTCTGATAATGCTGGTGGGATAGAGGAGAGTGTGAGTGATAAGTTATTTGATCCATATTTTACTACTAAGCATCCAAGTGTAGGAACAGGTTTGGGGTTATATATTGTTAGGAGAATTGTGAGCAAATTACAAGGTCAAATTAGTGTAAGCAACCTTGAAAATGGCGCTTGCTTTGAAATTAAAATACCATTAAACGGAGAGAATGATGAATGATATACTAAAAAACCTAACTGTTTTGTTTGTTGAAGATGAGGAAAAAATAAGAACTTCAATGGCTAGTGTCATGGAAGATGTTTTTAAAAAGGTAATTGTAGCTGGAAATGGCGATGAAGGTTTGAAAAAATTTAAAAAATATAATCCGGATTTGGTTATTACAGATATTACAATGCCTATAATGGATGGTTTAGAGATGGCTAAAGAGATTAAGTGCATATCTAGATTTACCCCTGTTATGGTGTTAAGTGCCTTTAGCGAAAAGGAGAGATTGCTAAGTGCGATTGATGTAGGAATTGATAAATATTTAATTAAACCAATTGATATCGAAGAGCTATTTGATGCTACTTGTAAGCTTGCTAAAGAGAAAATTGGCGTAGCATCTGAGATTGAGATTGGAAATGGATTTAAATTTAATAAAACTAAAAGAGTTCTAATAAATAGTGCTGGTGAGGAGATTGGGCTAACTAAAAAAGAGCTAGCATTTGTAGCGATTTTAGCTCAAAGGATTGATACATTAGTCTTACACGAAGAGATTAAACAAAGCGTATGGACAGGAGAGAAGGTAAGTGATGCAGCTATTAGAACCTTTATAAAAAGAATTCGTGATAAAGTTGGAGCGAATTTAATTAAGAATATCCCAGGTCTTGGCTATAAAATCACTACCAAAGATGAGTAACTTTGTAAAATTACTCTAAAATTTTAAAATTATCGGAGTTGCTTTAAAGTATGGTAACTCCATACTTTTATACTCTCTTTAAAATCTTTTAAATTAATTTTTGATATTTTTTCATTATTTTAAGTTAATTTATATTTTATTTACCATATAATTAAAAGTATTTTTTTCAAAAAGATAACAAACTTTACAGGAGGACTTTTAATGCAGCCGAGTAATGCATTGAACTACGACTATACAGTCGCTAAGTACTTCATGTTTACCACTATTATTTTTGGTATAGTTGGTATGGGTATTGGTACTTTGATAGCCTTTCAAATGGCTTACCCAGACCTTAACTATCTAGCTGGTGAATATGGAACATTTAGCCGTCTTAGACCACTTCACACAAATGGTGTGATTTACGGATTTATGTTGTCAGGTATTTTTGCTACCTGGTATTATATTGGACAAAGAGTGCTTAAAGTATCTATGAGCGAATCTAAATTTCTAATGTTCATAGGTAAGCTTCACTTCTGGCTATATGTATTGGTTATAGCTTTAGCTGTTGTAACTCTTTTTGCTGGTGTTTCTACATCTAAAGAGTACGCAGAGCTTGAATGGCCGATTGATATTATAGTTGTTGTTGTGTGGGTTTTATGGGGTGTTAGTATATTTGGATTAATTGGAATTCGCCGTGAAAAAACTCTATATATCTCATTATGGTACTATATAGCTACATTCCTTGGAGTGGCTATGCTATATCTATTTAATAATATGGAAGTACCTACTCGCTTGGTATCAGGTATGGGTAGCTGGATTCACTCTGTGTCTATGTATGCTGGTACAAATGATGCTTTAGTACAGTGGTGGTTCGGACACAATGCGGTTGCGTTTGTATTTACGGTTGCAATTATCGCTCAAATTTACTACTTCCTACCAAAAGAGAGTGGCCAACCGATATTCTCATATAAGCTATCACTATTTTCATTTTGGGGCTTAATGTTTGTATATCTTTGGGCTGGTGGTCACCATCTTATTTACTCTACTGTTCCAGATTGGATGCAGACTATGGGATCTATATTCTCTATTGTTCTTATTCTACCTAGTTGGGGTTCTGCTATCAATATGCTTTTAACAATGAAAGGCGAATGGGGACAATTAAGAGATAATCCA
>JAFVMP010000085.1 GCA_017506845.1 Campylobacter sp. | reverse complement strand
TCTTTATACTTTGCAAGCGTATCAGACGCAAATGGCGGCGTATAGTTCATAGCATAATCAAAGATTAGATTATCAAAGCCAAATTTAGTATTTAGTTTAGTTACCAAAGAGCGTGTTATATCGCCTAAAGCGGACTTGCCGCCTAGTTGAATATAGTTTTGAGTGGCTGGTTTTAACCTCATCATCGTTATCATCCACGCTACAAAAGCTCTTAAATGTCTATTTTTAATTCCTAAAATATATGGATCATTAAACATATTGGTTAAAAATACTCTAACTTGATTTAGATTATCTACTCCGCCCATATTTAGCAGTATAACTACTCTTTTCATTTTTTACCTTTTGGCTAAATTTGACTAATTGTATTTAAAAAAACTTAATATTTTCTACCACTCAATAGTATGATTATAGCGGATATTTTGATTATTTTTGATACCTAGCACCTCTCCTTGATCACCACTACCAACCCATAATCCAGCGTTAAAAGGTCTAACCCAAACAAAATCTCTCCCTTTAAAATGAGTATTTTTAATCTCAAATTCAATCTGATTATCACCATTAATGATAACATCCATAACTCCATTAGTTATGTTTCTAGCATAATTTTGTATAGTTTTAAACTCAATTAAATTTGCTGTAGTATTAAAATCTTTAAATATAAAATAATCTTTAAGTTCACTTACTTCGCTCATATTCTCATCTAAAACTACGCTATACTCATTGCTAGTTTTTGCTATTTTTTGACAAACGCTATCGCAATAAATAGCTAAGTAAATTTTGGCTACTGCTGGGTATGATTTGGTTTGAATTAGCTTTTGCCCATAGGCCTTGGCATAGTATAAATAAGCAGATGTTTGTAGATTTGATAATGGGTTTATTGAATTTAAAATATTTTGCGTTAAATTTCTTTGATTAGTTAAATTTGTATCAATCTGATTTGGTTCAATTTTTAGCGGATTTTGTGGATTTTGCCTTGGCATTGAGAGTTTTATTTCAGCCACTCCAATCCCATTTTTAAAGCTTTCAAAACTAATTGTGTAGATATTTTTACCACTTTGATATATCAAATTTTTGCTAGCTGGTCTATCTATAGCATGCATAATTAAAGCGCTAGTGTTAGCAAAACTAACATCAAAAGCGTAGCAGCCAGCACTAAAAAGCTTAGCTACGCTACCATCTTCTAGCTGTGCTTCAAATATTAAGTTTGTTTTAACTCCCATAAAATTATCATATTTAATCTTGCTTAAATTCTCATCTATCGTGCCAAATAGACCAAACTGTGAGCCAAATTCGCTACCTACATGGACAATTTTATCTA
The DNA here is from genome assembly GCA_017506845.1 of Campylobacter sp. Lineage (GTDB taxonomy): Bacteria > Campylobacterota > Campylobacteria > Campylobacterales > Campylobacteraceae > Campylobacter. The sequence continues at coordinate 1,586 of JAFVMP010000085.1, read as the reverse complement.
ATGCAAACTCACCAATATCTTGGATAATTTCAGCATTACAGCCGATTTTACCCTGGGAATCTGGTATGTTTGTAGCACTATTTAAGATACAGCCATCACGAATTTTATCTATATTTTGCGAATCAATAAATTTAATCCTAGCTAGCCCAATCTCAGGATATATAAAATAATCTGTATGAGTTGTTATAACCCCTACACCATCTCTAAATTCTATCATCTCATTAGCAATATTAGCTTCACAACTTTGCAAAGTATGAGTTATAAAATCACCACTAAAATGTCCATTATATCCAGAAATCTTAATACCATTATCATCTAAAGCAATAAGCCTAAAATTTGTATATTTAGCCCCGCCCTTTAAGTTCTTTGGTATATTTTCTAACCTAAATCCAGCAGGTCTAGCGGTAAAATATGGCGATTTTATCTCTTTTTTCTCGCCTTTTTGATTTTTAAATTTAGCGATAAAATATAAATTTTTATAGTTTAAACTGGCTAAATTTGGAATAACTGAGCGGATTTTTTCACCATTAAAAGTAGTAGATTTATAAATTTCTAAACTATCATTTAATAAAATCTCCAAATCACCAACTGGCTGGCTAACACTAAAATCTAGCTCAAACTCACGACCAATAATTTGCGTATAAATATTGTTAAACTGTGCTTCTAGAGTATTTTGGGTTTGAGAGTTAATCATATGTTCTAATACTATATTAGCTTTAAATTCATACTCACTAGCCAAAGCTGAACCAAAGATTATAAGTAAATATTCTCCATTTTTTAGCTTTATATCTTGAGATTTGTGTTGGCTTATTTTTGTTTGTTGATTGCATAAGAGCTGACTGTTTTGAGCGGTATTACTAATTTTATAAACAAAATTTGCCGCAGTTGCTTGAGTGAAATTCACACTTACTAAAGTATCAAATCTCGCCTCTATAGCTATAGCTAGTTGGGTACTAGATGCTAATGGCCCGGCCTTTAGCGTATAAGTCTGGCTTAAATTTGCCCCAATAATGGGCTTATTAATATCTATCTTAGCGCCCATACGCTCTAGACTTGCAACGCTATTAATATCGCAATTTGCTAACGCAAAAACTACATAAAATATAGTTAAAAATATATACCTCATCGCTACCTCAAATTTTTAAAAATTATATCTATTAAATATCAAATTTAACTTACATAAAATACTAATTAATTCATTTAAGTTTTTTCTTGCTACGAGAGGGATATGTATATTTTATTTTTATATAAAGAAACTATATGCGTTTTTTAATTAGTTATATTCCATTTGCTGGAAATAAAAATGAGATAGCAGTATTTGAATTTAATTCAAAAGGCGTAGTAACTAAAAAATATAAAGCCAATAAAGCCGGCAATCCGCTAACAAATTAAATTAAAAATTAAAGTAGCAATATTGCTACTTTAATTGCCTTAATCTAAATTACTACTATTATTTTATTATAGCTTAATATAAATCACATCTAATAATATTGATAAAATATAAAATTATCTACTAAGTGGTGCGATCAGCGAGACTCGAACTCGCACACCGTAGCGGCACTACCCCCTCAAGATAGCGTGTCTAC
>JAFVMP010000084.1 GCA_017506845.1 Campylobacter sp. | reverse complement strand
TAGATAAGCTTGGCAAGGCTAGTTTTGCAAAGCTTAAGCAAAAAGTCAAAGAAAAACTCTTTATCATTGCTAGCAAAATTATTGCTTTAGCAGCAAAGCGTGAGTTAATCGAAGGTGTTAAAATAGAAGCCAATACAGCTGAATTTGCTAAATTTCAAATGGAAGCAGGCTTTTGCTACACTATTGACCAAGATAGAGCTATAAATAGCATTTTAAGCCATTTAAAAAGCGGTAAGGTTATGGATATGCTCTTAAGTGGCGATGTCGGTTTTGGTAAAACTGAAGTAGCTATGAACGCTATATTTGCCTGCGTTAAGAGTGGATTTCAAGCGCTATTTTTTGTGCCTACTACCCTGCTTTGTGCTCAGCACTACAAAAGTTTACAAGAGAGGCTAAGCAGATTTGATATTGATGTAAGACGACTAGATAGATTTAGTAGCACCAAAGATAAGGCTAGATTATTGGCTGATTTAAAAGATGGCAAACCACTTGTAGCAATTGGAACGCATGCTTTGCTTAGTGTACAAAGTGCAAATTTAGGACTGATAATAATCGATGAAGAGCATAAATTTGGCGTAAAGCAAAAAGAGAAACTAAAGGAATTTAGTGAGCATTCTCATCTATTATCAATGTCAGCTACACCAATTCCAAGAAGTCTAAATATGGCACTTAGTAGCATTAAAAGCTATGCTACACTTACTACGCCGCCACTTGATAGGCTAGATGTTAGAACCTTTGTTAAAGAGTGGGATAGAGGATTAATTAAAGAGGCTATAATGCGTGAAATTCGTCGTGCTGGGCAAATTTTTTATCTTCATAATAAAATTGCTGATATGCCTAGTATTGAGCGTGAGCTAAAGCAGATTGTGCCGACTTTAAAAATTTTAACTCTTCATAGTAAAATTGATGCTAAAACTAGCGAAGATGAGATGATTAAATTTGCTAATGGTGAGTATGACTTGCTTCTTTGCACTAGTATTGTAGAAAGTGGAATTCATATACCAAATGCAAATACTATAATAATAGATGAAGCTAATAAATTTGGTATTGCTGATTTGCATCAATTGCGTGGTAGAGTTGGTAGGGGTGCTAAGCAGGGATTTTGCTACTTTTTGGTTGAAGATAGGCAGAGTTTAAGCGATGAAGCGATTAAACGACTTGTAGCACTAGAATCAAATTCATTCTTAGGTAGTGGTGCCTTATTAGCTTATCATGATTTAGAGATTAGGGGCGGAGGAAATCTAATTGGAGAGGCTCAAAGTGGTCATATAGAAGCTATTGGTTACTCTTTATATCTTAAAATGCTTGAAGATGAGATAAATGCGTTATTAAATAAAGAGAATAAAAAAGATTCTCAAGTAGATATAAAACTAAGCGTAAATGCATTTTTAAATAGTGAATTAATTGCTGAAGATAGGCTACGACTTGAACTTTATAGACGACTTAGTAAATGTACTGAAGTAAGCGAAGTTTATGAGATTGGTGGTGAGATTGAGGATAGATTTGGTAAGCTTGATGTTTATACTAAGCAATTTTTAGATATTATTGCTATTAAAATTATGGCCGCTAAACAAGAATTTAAACATATTAGTAACTATGAACAAAATATAACATTAACCAAAATTGCTGGAACAAAAGTTGCTTTGAAATCACCAAGCAAAGACGATGATGATGTCTTGGCTGAAATTTTGAGCTATTTAAGGAAAAATAGATGATGGTTTCAAGCGTTTCATACTACCAGCCAAATTATATGGTAGATAATCAACAAACGGATGCAAAAACAGGTGATCAAGAGAGCCATAAGCACAACAATCAAACTCAAGCAGAGTTAAAAAAGAGATATAAACATGAGTTAAGTCAAGAGCAAAAACTTCAAGTAATAGAACTTCAAAAGCGAGATTTAGAGGTTCGCAATCATGAAGCAGCTCATATGGCAGCAGGTGCTGGACTAACTACTGGAGCTACATATAGCTATCGTAGAGGTCCAGATAATAAGCTTTATGCAGTAGGCGGAGAGGTCGGTATAGATACATCGCCAGCTAATACAGCTCAAGAAACATTAAAAAAAGCCGCTCAGATTAAGCGAGCAGCTCTAGCTCCAGCTCAGCCTAGTCCAGCAGATCTACAAGTAGCAGCAACGGCTACAAATATGGAGATTGATGCTAAGATTGAAATTCAAAATGAATTACTAAAAGAGCAAAAGCAAAATAGGCAAAATGATGATAAAACTCAAAGTAATAAGCATCAAGCTGAGCAAAATGAGTCAAATTTAATTCAACATATTTATCAAAATAAAAATAATCCATATGTGCAATATGATTATAGCTCTAGAGTAATAGGATTATTTTAATGAAAATAAAATGGAAAAATACCTATGCAGCACTTGTGCGAGATGGCAAGTTAAGACCGGTTAGAGATATTGCTAAAATTGAACTTGATAGTTTTGTAAATTTGCAAAGTCAAATAGAACAGCTTGAGCTTAATACAATTAAATTTATTGAGCACGGAGTGATAAATCATGCGCTTTTATGGGGCGAGAGAGGCTGTGGTAAGTCTAGTTTGGTGCGTGGGATATTTTGTAAATTTATAGATAAAAACTTGCGTTTAATCGAGATAAGTGCTAGAGAGTTAAAAAGTTTGCATAAAATTCTTGATAAAATTAGAGATAAGAAAAAATATAAATTTATAATTTTTTGCGATGATTTTGGGTTTGAAAATGCAGATAAGGCATTAGCTCAATTAAAAAGTCTATTAGAAGGCTCTATAGAAGCTCCACCAAGCAATGCAATATTTTATGCTACAAGCAATCTAAAACATCTAGTAAGAAGTCGCTTAAATAGTGATAATTATATAGTTGAGAAAGAAAATAGCAGAGAGAATTTAAGTCTTTCTGATAGATTTGGGCTGCATATTAGTTTTTATGAGCTTAGCGTAGATGAGTATATGGATATTATATATAGACTCTTTGATGGCTATAATGTAGATAGAGATAGATTGAAAATTCAAGCTCTAGCTTACGCAGCAAGCAAGGGCGTAAGAAGTGCAAGAAATGCTAAACAATTTTGGCAAAATACAAAGGATGATATTGAGAAGCTCTGAGCTATTTTTGGCACTTGATAGGGTTTGTGAGTTTGATTTTAGTATTAATAAATTTTGGTGGCCAAGATATGGGACATTTTGGGTTATTATTGGAGCAATATTAACTCAAAACACTAAATGGACAAATGTAGAAAAATCGCTATCAAATTTAGAAAATGCTAATGTTTTAAGCTTAGAAGATGTAGCAAATTTAGATATTTTAAGCCTTAGTGAATTGATTAAGCCAAGTGGATTTTATAATACTAAGGCTAAAAGACTAAGCGCACTTTGTAAAAATATTGTAGC